>JADLEA010000034.1 GCA_020846365.1 Bacteroidota bacterium | reverse complement strand
GTACTTTGGCTACCTCGGACTCTTCACGTTTTCCATGTTGATGATCGTCCTGGCCAACAACCTGCTGCTGCTCTACGTCGGGTGGGAACTCGTCGGGATCAGCTCGTACCTGCTCATCGGACACTGGTATGAGAAGAAGAGCGCCAGCGACGCCGGCATGAAGGCCTTCATCGTGAACCGCGTCGGCGATGCGGGCTTCTTCATCGGCATGGCCATCCTCTTTGCGACATTCCACCCGTTCGGGCTCAAGGAGATCTTCGCGGGGATCGGTTCAGGACAGATTCCCTACGGGAGTGAGGCATGGCTGACCGCAGCGGGCGTGCTGATCTTCTGCGGCGCCGTCGGCAAATCTGCCCAGTTCCCGCTCCATGTGTGGCTCCCCGACGCCATGGAAGGCCCGACGCCCGTCAGCGCCTTGATCCACGCGGCAACCATGGTCGCCGCAGGCGTCTACCTGGTCGCCCGCACGTTCCCCCTGATGACGGCCGATGCGCTCATGGTGATCGCCTACATCGGGGTCATCACCGCCTTCATCTCCGCCACCATCGCCATCGCCCAGAACGACATCAAGAAGGTTCTGGCCTATTCCACGATCAGCCAACTTGGCTATATGGTTATGGGACTCGGCGTCGGCGCGTACACGGCCGGGTTCTTCCATCTGGTGACGCATGCGATGTTCAAGGCCGGGCTGTTCCTCGCTTCCGGCTCCGTGATTCATGCCATGCATCACGCTCTGCACCACCAGAAAGACCATCACACCGATGCGCAGGACATCCGGAACATGGGCGGACTCCGCGGCGCCATGCCGATCACGTTCTGGACTTTCCTGATCTACACGCTCGCAATCTCCGGCGTGCCCCTGACCTCCGGGTTCCTGAGCAAAGACGAGATTCTGGCAGGCACGCTTGCGTTCGGCGGGCTGACAGGGCACACTCTGATCCCGATCGTCGGTTTTTTGGTGGCCGGACTGACGGCGTTCTACATGTTCCGCTTGGTGATTCTGACCTTCCTGGGCGAGCACAAGGATGCAGGGCGGCTGGCACACGTGAAGGAGTCTCCGTGGGTGATGACGGTTCCCCTGATCATCCTGGCTACGCTCTCCGTCTTCGTGTTCTATAGTCCGAATCCGTTGAATGCGTCTTCGGGCTGGATCGCACACGCGGTGGAACGGCCCGCTTCGGTGGTTCCCACGAGCGTGGCTCCCGTCGACCGGGAAGTGTTCGGCGAAGAGCTCCATCACGCGCACGGGACTGCAATGCTTCTCTCCCTGGCAGTGGCCGGACTGGGGATTCTCCTTGCGTATGCGACGTACTATTGGAAGCGCATCAGCGCTGATGCCTTTGCCACGCGGCTTGCCCCCGTCCACCGGTTCCTGTTGAACAAGTGGGGATTTGACGATCTCTACAACGGGGTGGTGGTGGGTGGCACGCTGGCCTTTACGCGGGTCCTGCGCTGGTTCGACAACATGGTCATCGACGGCGCGGTGAACGGAACCGGCTGGCTCGGCCGGGGGACGTCGTATGTGAGCGGCCGCTTTGACACCATCGTGGTGGACGGACTCGTCAACCTCACCGCATATGTCACCGGCTTCGGCGGGCTGGTGTTCCGGAAGTTCCAGACCGGAAAAGTGCAGACGTATCTCGTGTTTGCGGTGGCAAGTATGATTGTGCTCTTTTTTGTATTCCGCATGATGTGATCATGCAGTAAAGCGTAACTCCTGGAGGATGGATCGTACATGGAATTCAATATCATAGGCATCGGAATCCTGACCTGGATCACGTTTCTCCCTGTCGTCGGCATGGTGCTGGTCCTGCTGCTGCCGAAGGAGAGCAAAGACGCGATACGCTGGACGGCTCTGGCGGCCACCGCGTTGCAGGTAGTGCTCGCCATCGCGCTCTACGCCCGGTTTGACCGGACGCTGGCGGGGATAAACACGGAAGCGGGCATGCAATTCGTCGAGAAGGCGACCTGGATCGATATTCAGAGCGTTGCCTGGTTCGGCCGCGTGCACATCGAGTATTTTCTCGGGATCGACGGGTTGAGCGTTGTGATGGTCCTGTTGACGGCGCTTGTCAGCTTCATTGCGACGATATCGTCATGGACGATCACAAAATCACTCAAAGGATATTTTGCCCTCTTCCTCCTCCTGGACACAGGCATGATGGGCGTCTTCGTGGCGCTGGATTTCTTCCTGTTCTATGTCTTCTGGGAAGTCATGCTCCTCCCGATGTATTTTCTGATCGGCGTCTGGGGCGGCCCCCGGCGCGAGTACGCGGCCATCAAGTTCTTCCTGTATACCCTGCTCGGCAGCGTCCTGATGCTGCTGGCCATGATCGCGCTGTACTTCAGCACCAACGTGTATATCGATCCGGCGGGGGTGGTGTATTCGGTTGCCGAGGCAGCGAAGAGCGGCGTGCAGGGGCTGGAAAAGATCCACACCTTCAACATCATCGCCATGATGGATCCGGGCAATATGGTTCCGGGATCGCTGCTTGCGGGTTGGGAGACGTCGTGGCGCTATCTTGCCTACGGCGCGCTCTTCATCGGGTTCGCCATCAAGGTTCCTCTGTTCCCGTTCCACACCTGGTTGCCTGACGCGCACGTGGAGGCGCCGACGCCGATCAGCGTCATCCTTGCGGGCGTCCTCCTGAAAATGGGAACCTACGGCATGCTGCGCATCAGCTTCCCGGTGTTCCCCGATGCGATGCGGCACTTCTCGTGGGAACTTGCCCTGCTGGGCGTCATCAGCATGATCTACGGCGCGCTGGTGGCCATGGCGCAGTCGGATTTCAAGAAACTTATCGCATATTCCAGCGTCAGCCATATGGGCATCGTGGTGCTCGGCATGGCTTCCATGAACACCCAGGGGATGATGGGAGCGGTCTTCCAGATGTTCAACCACGGCACGATCACGGCAATGCTCTTCCTTATTGTCGGCGTCATTTACGACCGTGCGCACACACGGGGCATCGACGAGTTCGGCGGCTTGATGAACAAGATGCCGCGCTATGCCGCTGTCATGTCCATCGCCTTCTTTGCGGCGCTGGGACTGCCCGGGCTGAGCGGGTTCATCAGCGAGGCATTCTCCCTGCTGGGCGCCTTCCAGACATTCCAGACGCTCACGATGATCGGCGCCGTTACGCTGGTCCTGACCGCGGGCTACATGTTGTGGGTGTTGCAGCGGGTGTTCCTGGGTACGCTTCCGGAGAAGTGGCAGGGGTTGACGGACATGAATGGCCGCGAGACGTTCATGCTTGCGACGCTGGCCGTCATCGTGATCTTCCTCGGCATCTATCCTTCGCCCGTGCTGGATCTGATGAATGTGTCCGTGAGTTCTCTCGCCGGCCTCCTGGACCAGGCGGGCGCCGTCGGCATCATGGGTGCCCAGTAGGCCTCCATGGTTCACCGTTCCTTTCCGAATAACCGAGTCTGAGTCATGACTGAACGTTTGCTTCACGACCTCGCGCTGATGCTGCCGGAGGCGGCTCTCACCGCCACGGTGCTCGTTGCGTTGATCGCTGACCTGATCTTTCGCCGCAGCACCGTCATCGTGCCGGCCCTTGTCCTGATCGGCTTCGCCGCCGCAGGGGCGCTGGTCCTCGGACAGGCCCATGTCAGCGAGGGCATCTTCAGCGGCATGCTCGCCGTCGATCCTTTTGCCTGGTATTTCAAACTGGTCATCCTGCTTTCCGCTATCATCATCGTCGTATTCTCGCTCGGGTTCACGGAGCTGAACACGGGAGGGCGCAAGGTGGGCGAGTACTACGCGCTGCTGGCTGCGCTGACGCTCGGCATCATGCTCATGGCCGGAGCGAGCAACGTGCTCATGATGTACCTTGCGATCGAGCTTTCCTCCCTCACGTCCTATATCCTGTCGGGATACACGCGCGAAGCCCCGGATTCGAGCGAAGCCTCCCTCAAGTACGTGATCTATGGCGCGGTGTCGTCCGGCCTCATGTTGTACGGTATTTCAATCCTGTATGGCCTGACCAACACGCTGGGGTTTGCCGAGATCAATGCCGCACTTCCCGCTGTGCTGGAAAAAGGGACCACCGCCACCCTGGCGCTGATTATGTCGGGAGTGCTGATCATGGCAGGGCTGGGGTACAAGATCTCCGCCGTGCCGTTCCACTTCTGGGCTCCTGATGTGTACGAAGGCGCTCCGATCACCATCACAGCATTCCTTTCCGTCGCCTCCAAAGCCGGCGGTTTTGCCCTGATGATCAGGTTCTTCAAGGTCACGTTCATCGACAGCAGCGCGCTCCCGGCACTTGCCGGCGTGTGGGCGATCCTCCCGGGTTTCGACTGGCGGGAGGCCGTGGCTGTGCTTTCGGTGTTGACGATGACGATCGGGAATCTTGTGGCCATCTGGCAGAACAATCTCAAACGTCTCCTGGCGTATTCCAGCATCGCCCACGCCGGGTATATGCTGATGGGCCTTGTCGTGCTCACGAACGAAGGCCTCGCAGCCATTCTGCTCTACTTTGTGATCTACCTCTTCATGAACATGGGCGCATTCTATGTCGTGATGCTAATCGCGAACAAGACCGGAAGCGAGGACATCGAAGAGTACCGCGGCCTCGGTTCCAGGGCTCCGTTCATGACGGTGGCGTTGGCAATCTTCCTGGTCTCCCTGACCGGGCTCCCGCCGACGGCCGGGTTCATCGGAAAGCTGTACTTGTTTGCGGCGCTCATCAACAGCGGATGGGTATGGCTGGCGATCGTGGGGGCGCTCAACAGCGTCATCGCGCTGTACTACTACGTCCGCGTGATCCGGAACATGTTCTTGCGGAGCGGGGAGCAGGAGAGCTCGCCCCTTGCGCTCGGACGTCTGGAAGGCGCCGTGGTGCTGGTGCTGCTGGTCCCGACCCTATTGCTGGGACTCTACTTCACCCCGCTTGCCGAGCTGGCCCAGGCATCGGTGAAGATCTTCGGGACTCCGTAGGGATATCGACCCGGAGGAACTGAGGGGGGTGGTAAAAAGTGTGCGGCGGCAGGAACGATGAACCGGTTCTGCCGCCGCTTCGTTTTCTGAGGGGATTCCCGCGAGCCTGCCGCCCTATGTTTTCCCCGCACGCGTGCAGATCAACCTGATGCCATCCAGAACGAGCGATGGTTCAACCCGCTCGATGCTCTTCGTGTGCTGGGCGACAACGCGTGCCAGCCCGCCGGTGGCAATGACCCGTGCCTGCGCGCCCAGCTCCGACCGGATTCTGGCGATCATCCCTTCCAGCGCGTCCACCGTTCCGAGCATTATCCCCGACTGCATGCTGGCCACGGTATCCTGACCTATCGCTTGCGGAGGGAACCTGAGCTCAACGCGGGGGAGTTTTGCCGCACGCCGGTGCAATTCCGACGCCATCGACTCAAGGCCAAGGGTAATCACACCGCCGAGGTAGTCTCCCTGAGCCGAAAGGACGTCATACGTCGTCGCAGTTCCGAAATCGATAATGATCAGCGGTCCGCCGTACCGGGCAAACCCTGCCACCGCATTGCAGAGCCGGTCAGCCCCGACCGCGGACGGATCATGATACTGAATGCGCATGCCCAGATCCAGCGCACCACTGACCGTCAGCGGCTCAACATGGAAATGTTTGCGCGCCAGGTGCTCATAGACGAATGTCAGATCGGGGACTACTGACGAGATGCCGACCGCGGAGATGCGGGCCGGGTCAATGCGTGCGTCGAGGCAGAAGCTCTTGATCGTGAGCCAGTTCTCGTCGGCGGTCCGGTGCGTCACGCTCGCCAGGCGCCAGTCGGCAGCCAGCGTCTCACCTTCGTACACGCCGATAACCGTATGGGTATTACCGATATCAATCGCCAGAAGCATAGGGCTCCATGTCCAGGATGGTGACGTCTCCGGCGAGGAAGGTATGTTCGCCGGTTTGGGAGGCGACGACGAGCCCGCCCGAGTCGGTGATGCCGCGTACCGTCCCCTCGATTTCGGCGCCGTTGCTGTCTACGGTGATTCTCTTGCCGATCATGGGGGCGTGCTCCAGCCAACGATCAACGACGTGCTTAAAACCGAGGCCTGCCTGGGTAAGATACTCATCTTCCAGGGTTGTGAGGATACCCTTGAAGAGTTTGGGACGGTCATAATAGTGTCCGGAGGCAAGAGCAAGGGATGTGGCGCGCGCCTGCAGGTCCTCGGGAAAGATCTGTTGATTGACGTTGAGCCCGATCCCGACGATCACCGATTCCACGCGATCCCCGGAGAGAGCCCCTTCAAGCAGGATCCCCGCAAGCTTTCGACGCCTGAACAGGATGTCATTCGGCCATTTGCAGAGCACATGTACGCCTGCGTGCTCCTTCAACCCCCGGGCGATCCCCACCGCGACCAGGAGCGACAGGATGTTCATGACGTCGGGCGTGATCTGAGGCCTGAGAACAATCGAAAAGGTCAGGTTTTCGGAGGGGGAAGAAGACCAGGATCTCCCCAGCCGGCCACGGCCAGCCGTCTGTTCTTCTGAGAGGACAACCGTTCCTTCCTCTGCCCAGCAGGCCGCGAGTGCCCGGGCACATGAGTTCGTCGAGTCGATCGTCTCGAAGGAGTATACCTTCCTCCCGAAAGTCTTGGTCTCCAGACCGTCACGGAGGATTTCTGGGGAGAGCATGCCCACCGTCTCTGTTCGACTTTCTATATACGAAAGGGCATCGTGAGAATCAAGGCGATCGACTGCCACACTATCTGTCAATACGACATATAGCGAGACAGTATGGCATGAATCCAACGACATGTGACAAATTGTCAATGCAATTCTGGATTGTCTTGAATCAAGACGTGCTTATAATCTAATATAAATCAAACGATTAACGCGATTTCGGAAAACTCCCGTCTGTGGCATGGCTATTGCATTTGTCCACAGCATAGCAAAATGACATTTGCCTTAGGAGAGTATTGAAATGGGAAAAATCATTGGAATTGATTTAGGAACAACGAACTCAGTCGTCGCCGTCATGGAGGGGAACGACCCCGTCGTGATTGCGAATGCGGAAGGTGGGAGGACGACGCCTTCGGTGGTGGCATTTGCCAAGAACGGCGAGCGGCTTGTGGGACAGGCGGCAAAGCGGCAGGCGGTCACCAATTCGGAAAACACCGTCTTCTCGATCAAGAGATTCATGGGGCGTTTCCATGACGAGGTGAACGAAGAAATGAAGCTGGTCCCCTACAAGGTCGTCAAAGGGGACAACAACACCGCGCGCGTGGAAGCCGGCGGAAGGGTATACTCGCCGCCGGAAATCAGCGCCATGGTTCTCCAGAAGATGAAACAGACAGCCGAGGACTACCTCGGGCAGAAAGTCACGGAAGCCGTCATCACCGTGCCGGCGTACTTCAACGACGCCCAGCGCCAGGCCACCAAAGAAGCCGGCGAGATTGCCGGGCTTACGGTACGCCGGATCATCAACGAGCCAACGGCCGCAGCGCTTGCTTACGGGCTTGACAAGAAGAACAAGGATCTCAAGGTCGCGATCTACGACCTTGGAGGAGGCACGTTCGACATCTCGATCCTCGAGCTCGGGGACGGCGTGTTCGAAGTGAAATCGACGAACGGTGACACCCACCTGGGCGGCGACAACTTCGACCAGCGCATCGTGGATTACGTGGCCGATGAATTCAAGCGCCAGGAGGGAATCGATCTCCGCAAGGACCCGATGGCGTTGCAGCGCCTGCGGGAAGGCGCCGAGAAAGCCAAGATGGAACTCTCGCAGCTCGTGCAGACCGAGATCAATCTTCCGTTTATTACGGCAACGGCTGACGGTCCGAAGCACCTGAACATCACCCTGACGCGTGCCAAGTTCGAACAGCTCGTGGACGACCTTGTCCAGCGTACGCTGGGTCCGACGGAACGTGCCCTGAAGGATGCCGGCATGAATCCGTCCCAGATCGACGAAGTAATCCTGGTCGGCGGCATGACCCGCGTGCCGAAAGTGCAGGAGCTCGTGCGGCAGATCTTCGGACGCGAACCCCATCGCGGCGTGAACCCCGATGAGGTGGTTGCCGTGGGCGCAGCCATCCAGGGAGGCGTGCTCGCCGGCGATGTGACGGACGTGCTCTTACTGGATGTGACGCCGTTGTCGCTGGGCATTGAGACCCTGGGCAACGTCATGACCAAGCTCATCGACGCCAACACCACGATACCGACACGGAAGAGTGAAGTGTTCTCTACGGCATCGGATAGCCAGACCTCCGTCGAGATCCACGTCCTCCAGGGCGAACGCCCCATGGCGGTGGACAACCGCACGCTGGGCAAATTCCATCTGGACGGCATTCCGCCGGCACCGCGCGGGATTCCTCAGATCGAAGTCACGTTCGACATCGACGCCAACGGCATCCTGCATGTGTCAGCAAAGGACAAAGCCACCAGCAAGGAACAGTCGATCCGGATCACCTCTTCCAGCGGATTGAGCAAAGAGGAAGTGGAGAAGATGAAGCGTGAGGCGCAGGCGCATGCATCCGATGACAAGAAGCGGCGCGAAGAGATCGACGTGAAGAACCAGGCGGACAATCTGACCTTCCAGACCGACAAGCAGCTCAAGGAGTTCGGGGACAAGATCAGCGCAGATGTCCGGGCCAAGGTCGAGAGCGCCAACACCCGGCTGAAAGACGCCGTGAAAGCGAACAATGCCGCGGAGATCAAGTCGGCCACCGAT
>JADLEA010000033.1 GCA_020846365.1 Bacteroidota bacterium | reverse complement strand
AGTGTGTCGCCATCGCCGATGACCTTCCAGCGATTTCGGAACTTGATGTGTTGCGCCTCCTGAAGACGCTGCAGGTCTTGTTGGAGATACTCAAGTTCCCGGGAGAGGCCGACACGGATCTCCTGCTGCTCCTTGAGCAACTGATCTTGCTCGGTGGTTCGCGCAAGCTCTGCTTCCACTTCCAGCAGGCGAAGATCGGCGACCGCATCATCCATGTACGGACTCTGCGGGAATTCGCGCAGCAGCGCGCGATACAGTTTGGCCGCCTTTTCGCGGTCGATGCGCCGCCATGACACTGCGGTCCAGTAGGCGGCATCGTCAAGATAGGCGGACGACGGGAACCGTTTGCGAAGCTCGGCGAACTTCGCGCGTGCCTTGTCCCATTGCTCCGAGAGAACGAAGGCATATCCCTCTCGATAGAGATCATAGGCCGGGTCGTCTGGTTCCGGCGGAGGGGTGGACACGGCCAATGGGGATGCCGCCGCTGCGCGCGCCTCCTGTCCCGACAGTGAAGCCGGGAACGCCGCAGCGGCAAGCACCACCATACAGACCGCCCACTTCCAACGGAAGAAGAACACAACGTTATCTCTCTTGGACATAACTCTCCTGTAATCGAATCGTCTCTGCAATGCGAATCTTGAAGAGGAGGTTTTCCCGCTCGATACCGTCCCGTATGAGCGCAATGGTCGGCAGCTCATCCCGGTGTTCCATGTTGGCGAGCTCGATCTGTATCTTCTCCAGGTCGTTGATCAGCTGCACGGACCGATCGTCCAGGGCCTCTTGCTTGAGGACACGGGCTTCATTCACCAGTTCACGGGATGTCTCCCTTTCAGCGCGCAGGTCGAGTGCGGCTTCATGCACAGGCATGTTGGCCACGCCGACGAAGAGCATTCGAGACTTGCGCAGATAGCTGCCCATGCGGGTGTCTGCCGGTTGGCTCACGCCGGCGGGTGCAGTCGACTCCGCGACAGCGGGAGAAGAAGCGCCGTGCCTCAGGACGGACCATGTGACAAACGCGCTTATGGCGACAATTCCGAGGGAGAGGAGCCCCAGAGCAAGGCGGCGGTGCGGGACAATGGCCATCGTGAGCCAATCCAGGAGTCGCTGCAAGCGGTCACGTCCGTGCGCCCTGGGAGCGATCCTTCGGTCAATCTCGTTCACTGCCTCGGTCCAGAACGCCGCGGGGAGGAGCGAAGCCGGGTCGGTCGAGTAGGTCGGGAGATGCTCTACCGTCTGGCGAAGGCCTTCGAGTTCTTTCCTGCATGGCCCGCACTGGGCGAGATGCTCTTCGACGAGCGCCTTGTCCCCGGAGGAAAGCCCGTCCATCAGGTAGTCATACAATTGCCGCTGGATGTCAGCGTGGGCACTCATACGGCATACTCCTTCAGCGCATGGAGCCGTTCGCGCAGCTTTTTCAGACCCCTGTGCAAATGTGTCTTTACCGTCCCTTCCGAACATTGAAGAATCGCGCTCACCTGGCGCGTTGAGAGACCTTCGACATGTCTGAGGATCACCACAGAGCGCTGGAGCGTCGGAAGTTCGTGCAGTGCCTGCTCAATGTGGCTCCGAAGAAATCGCGCTTCATGCTCCGCATCCTGGGTAGCTCCGGGCTCCTGCGCGTCGTCAATCCGGATCTCGTGTCGCGACCTGGAATTGCTCGCCCGCAGGTGATTGAGAGAGAGATTCATAACGATCCGGTGGAGCCATGTCCCGAACTCCGCATCTCCCCGGAAGGTGGGAAGGGCCTGGTACGCCCGTACCAAGGCATCTTGCATCACGTCCCGTGCGCTTTCGTGGTTGCGCACGAAACCATACGCGACATTGTACGCGTGTTTCATGTGGCGCTCGACCAGACGGCGGTAGGCGTCCCTGTTCCCATCCTTTGCCTCACGGACCAATTGCTGCTCGTCGGCAGCCGGCATGTGGGGGATTCCTGGCGTTTTGTGGCTCTTTTGGTTAGACCCGGAGGGTCGGCGAACGGTTGACATCGAGGGGCCGCACCTGCCCTTTACACTCCCATAGACGACGCGGCCGGAAGAATGTTACGCCGGGACAACGCGAAAGCTACTCGAACCGAAATTCCTTCGCGCTGCCATAGATGGGGATGAACAACTCGGACTGCCGCGGATTTGAAGTCGTAAGAAACATGCCGTCGGAAATCATCGGCGCGGGCTTGGAAGGGCAGAACTCAACGGTCACTTCGGCACTGTCGCCGTACACAATCGGTTCCGATGGCAGGAGCACCGTGAATCCGGCCAGTGGAGAACGCCATCCCGTGAGTTTCAACGGATCCTTGCCGTGGTTCTTGACCGAGAGTTTGAGCCGCGACGTGGTTCCGACCTCGGCGTCCTTGAACCAGATGTGGGCGGGGGCAATCCGGATCTCGTCAATGACAAGCGCGGAGAATTCAATGACCGTTCGCGTCTCATTCGCGGCGTTGGAGTGGACGGCAACGGTCTTGTGGACCTTTCCGGCGAAGGTCCGTGAGTTGAAGGTGATCGAAAGGAGGCCGGTGTCCCCGGGCTTTATCGAATTGCGTGAAAGCACGGTTCCGGTGCAGCCGCAGGATGCCTCCACCTCGCCGAGCTCCAGAGGGGCGTTGCCGGTGTTCCTGATGCTCACTTTATGCTCGACCACGGTCCCCCGGAGGATGGTACCGAGGTCAAGCTTCTTCCCGCCGTCTATTTGAATGGAAGGTTGCGCGAGCGCCTCCATCCCGCAGTGGGCGAGCACCAACAGCGTCGAAAGGCAAAGCAGACGTGTGAACATATCCTCTTCCTTTTCTATCTCACGGTCACTGCGTGTTCTGACCCGGATCCTCTTGTAGCGCTTCAGGGAGCACAAGCCGGTACACACCCCGGTCGCGCGTCCCCACAATCAGTGTTCCCCGATGCGCATGCCACGCGACCGACACCGGTTCCGCCGGGAGACGCCGGTCAAGTATGCGATTCCACAGCGTGCCGCCGTTGGTCGTGAGGTAAACCATGCGTCCATTGACAAGCGCGACGAGCTGCGATGCATTCCCGGGATCGGATGCAAAGAGCACATGGTCGTCGGTGTTCCACGGTGGAGAGAAGCGGCTCCATTCGAGTCCGCCGTTCAGTGACCGGTAGCACCTGCCGTTCGTGGTCCAAACGTAGCACACCTGGGGGTCCTGGTCATCGAGCGAAAGGAATGTGAGTGTGTCCGAGCCGAGGCCGTAGCGTGTCGACTCCCAGGTTATGCCGCCGTCGTGTGTAAAGAGCACGGCGGCGGGCGAAGCGGCCGCAAAGATTGCGCCGGCGTCCGTCTGACGGAAAGTGAACGAATGAACCGGTGGATTCTTGCCGATCGGCCTGGATTCCCTCCAGGTCTTTCCGCGGTCGGTGGAGACGAAAATCCCCTGCTTCCCCGAAGCCAACAGGCGCGTGGGAAACCACGGATGGGCGACCAAAAGATGAGGGGTCATCGGGAGCGGACGGGCAAACGGTGCCCAATTCGCTCCTCCGTCCGTTGACCGGAAAGCTCCGCTCACGGTTGTCGTGTAGAGACAGGAATCGTCCCGCGGGTCAATGGAGAGAGAGAAGATCGTCCCTCCGGTCAACCCCCGCCCGAGTGGCTGCCAGTCGGAAGAATCGGGATGATATCGCAGAAGGGCGTTTCCCACCGCCGCAAAAACGGTGTTGCCATCTGGTCCAAACGAAAGAACCGATGCGGTGGCGCCGCCCAGGTGTGAAGCGGCGGATTGCCATGTCATGCCCCGATCCGATGAGACGCGGAGACCGATGGAGCTTCCGAAGGCATACATCTGCTCTGACGGCGGGGGAGACAGGACGAGCGTGGAGGAGAAGGGTGGGAGAGTCCCTTCCCACGCCTGCCAGCTTTCACCGAAGTCTCTGGATTGAATCACCCCGTTTTCTGTGCCGGCGAGGACGGACTGAGGTCGCGACGGGTCGGACCAGAACGAGAGAATCTTGTCCCCGGCGGAAGCAGGACGCACGGGACTCCAGTGTGTCCCGAAACTTGTGCTGCGGAAAATGCCCCCTGCGTCATTTCCGACGAGCAGGAGATCGCTGTTATCCTTGTGGAGCATAACGTGTGTCGTGTTTGCGCCGATGGTGGCTGCGCTTCTTGCGGAAAGCTGCCATGTTCTGCCGGCGTCGGTGGACGTCGCAGTCCCTTGCACTCCGATGGCTGCGGCCAGCCGGTCTGGATGCCGCGGATCCACGATCAGGTCCAGCACCGTGGCCGTGCGTAGCAAAGAGTCTCCGGCCTCGAAGACGGAATGCCATGTGCTCCCCCCGTCCGTAGACCGGAAAATCCCATGCCCACCGGTTCCCGCATAACAGAGTTCCGGTTTCCATGGGTCGAAGGCGAGCGTTCGGACGGACGTTGCGGTGTCTGCGCTGTCCGCGACGACCACGCGTCGCCAGGTTCGGGCTGTATCAGTGCTGAGAAAAAGGCCATGGGCGGTTGCAGCGTACACCGTAGACGGGCGCTCAGGCGCAGCCACAAAGCGAAAGACGGTGCCGCCTCTTGAAGCGGGCGTGCGGTACGCCCAGCTCTTTCCGCGGTCTGGCGAATATGCGATCTCCCCATTCTCAAGTCCGGCCAGAACTCCCGATCCGGCGCTCATCGGGAAGACGGTCGACAGGTTCCGGGCGAACGGACCAGGCAGAGACTCCCAGGAGAATTCCGAGGATTGCGGTGGCGTGCAGGATATCAAGGGTATTGAAGCAAGCAGTGCGCAACAGCAGAACACCAGGGCGAAGAAGATCGGTCGTGCTGGAGCTTGGGGTTCCATCAGGGGGTTCACCGGCCTTTCAGGCTAGGGTTTCACCGTGGAAAATTGTGACGAGGTCTGCCCCCGACATCATCAAGTCTCGCGCCACTGCCTTCCCCTCTTTTGAAGAGAGAGCTTTGTCCATTGCGTCCCGGGTGTCAAAACCGGCTTCCACCAACAGATGATACTTGCTTTCTCCGATCGGCGCGCCCTTAATGTGCAGGACATCCAGAGAGCGCAATCCGGGGAACTGTTTCAGGAGAGGAAGGTGTATCTCGGTGAAATGTCTGTCGAACGCCGCCGGATCCGGCGGGGTCCGATACAGTGCAACCAGCTTTGTCATGCTCATTTCCCGTAATGGACGAAACCTACAAAAAATATAGCGATGGGGGTGGGGAAATGCAAACGCCGTGCTCTTTTCTCTCTCCGCTTTTTTGCGTACGTTACAGGCATGAGCGCGCCCGACCTCCCCCTGGATCTCTTTGACGATGCCCGGAGCGGGGAGCGTAACCTCCGCGCGGTTCACGAGCTCTTCCTGAATTCCGGAAGCCGCTCGGCGCTGGAAGACTTTTCACGCGCGATCCACACGGCGCTCCGCTCCTCTCCTGATCCTGATCTCTGCGTTGCCAATCTCCTTCGGTTCTGCGAAGTGACCGTCAGTCCGGGAACCCTGTTCACCGACCTCGTCGAACACCCCGTCCTTCTCGATATTCTGATGCGTATCCTGGGGAATTCCCGGTTCTTCGCAGATATCCTAGTCCGGGAACCGACGCTGTTCCGTTGGTTGACGGCCTCATCCGTTTTGAACAATCCCTTAACCAGGGAAGAGGTTCAGGCCGAGGTAGACCGTTGCGGGACGATGTTTCGCAGTGTGGAACGCCGCATGGATGCTCTGCGCCGGTTGTTCCGCCGGATGATCCTGCGCATCGGGATGCGGGACATTCTCGAGGCCGCGGATATCACGGAAGTGACGGCTGAGCTCTCGATGCTGGCCGATATCACGATCGATGCCGTGGTGCGCTGGACATGGGACCAGGTGCGCGAGAAGGGGGATGCGACTCCCGATGTCCCATTCGCCGTCATCGGATTGGGCAAGCTCGGGGGAAATGAACTGAACTACAGTTCCGACATTGATCTCCTCTTTCTTTACGCCGATGTTCCGGCCGACAGCGATGCGGAGGGGATTCACGCATTTTTCCATGGGTTCGGCGAGCGCGTGGTGCAGCACCTGTCACGTTCCACGGCAGAGGGGCACCTCTTCAGGGTTGACATGCGGCTCCGCCCCGAATCGGGAGCGGGGCCCCTTGCCCGGTCGCTGCAGAGCTACCTCCTCTATTATGAGTCGCGCGGAGAACTCTGGGAACGCCAGATGCTCATCAAAGCGAGACCCATCGGCGGCGATCCTCAACTCGGGACAGCGTTCGTCCAGGCGATCCAGCCGTTCGTCTACCCCCGCGCCTTTCTCGAGCACCCTGCGGAATCGATAACACGGATGAAGGCGAGAATTGAATCGACCCTCGGCGATGCCACGAACGTCAAGCTCATGCCCGGCGGCATCAGGGACATTGAATTCATCGTGCAGGCACTTCAGCTCCTCCACGGCGGGAAGAACCCCGGCTTGCGCAATGGGACGACCCTGATCGCGCTCCCTGCCCTGGAAGCTCATGGTGTGCTTCCCGCGCGCGAAGCCAAAGGGCTGATACGGGCATATCGGTTCTACCGGCTGTTGGAGCATCGCCTTCAGATCATCCAGAACACCCAGACGCACACCGTTCCCCGCGACGAGCGTGGGCGCGGCCTCCTGGCACGACGGATGGGAATCGCCTCCGCGGCCATGTTTGCGCAGGAACTCGGCGAGCACCTGAGGGCTGTGCGCGCAGCTTTCACCACCGTCATGAGCGCGCAGGCGGAACCATCCGCCGCCGGACTCGAGGCGGCGATTGATGGCGCCCTTCCGGAAGAGGCAACCCACCGGACGCTCACCGACTACGGATTCCGTGATGTCCGGCAGGCGTTGCGCAACATGCGGTCGCTCGCGTTCGGATCAACCCTGACCGGCATGCGAGAGACGGATAGCCGCGCCCGTTCCGCTTTCCGCCAGGCGGCCACGCCGCTCTTCAACGATCTCTCCTCGACACCCGATCCTGACCTGACCCTTCAGGGGATTACGCTCATTGCGTCGGCGCAGAAATTTCCGGGGTCGTTCTTTTCACAACTCATGGACCAGCGTTTCCGGCGGTTCATCGTGGACACCTGTGCAGTGAGTCCGCGTTTCGCCCGGCTTCTGGGAGATCATCCGGAACTGCTTGAATCCGTCGCACTTGATCCGGCAGGCATGAATCCCGACCTGGCTGCGGGACTCTCAGTGATCGATGACCCGATCGCCTTCAAGACCGTTCAGGAATTGCGCGCAGGGCTCCGGTTCGTGCTGGGGTTTTCACGCATCGAAGAGCTGACCTCGGACATCGCCGCAGTCGCCGAAACGGTGATACGACGGGTGTATGAGACGACCGTCGCGGGGCGCGGAAAACAGCCGCGGTTGGCGGTGTTCGCGCTCGGGAAACTCGGAAGCCGTGAGCTTATGATCGATGCGGATGTAGACCTGCTGTTCGTCTCCGAGAGCAGGACTCCGGCCGAGCAAAGCAAACTCGAACGAGGTGCTTCCACATGTGTCACATCCCTCTCCGCCATCACCGAGCGGGGACGGCTTTATGAAGTGGACGTGCGCTTGCGTCCGGAAGGCAGGAATGCACCGCTCGTGGTCGAGCGCACGGCCTACAAGACCTATCTTGCTCATCGGGCATCCCTCTGGGAACGGCAATCTCTTTCGCGACTTCGGTTCCTTTGCGGCAATGAGGACCTCGGCCGTCAGGTCATGGCCGATGTCCGCTCGTTCGTTTTCGACACCCCGCTTCCGGCAGGATGGGTGAAGACCATCGTGGAAATGCGGAAGAAAATGGAATCCCGGACCCGCACCCGGGGCGATGCGATCATCGATTTCAAGGTTGGTGCGGGCGGCATGGTGGATATCGAGTTTCTCTCGCAGATGCTCCTGTTGCAGCCGGGGGTGATCGCGGAGGAGGCACGGGGCCGGGATGTGTTCACCATCCTCCGGGCCGCCCCATCTTCGCTTGTGACTCCTCAGGAACAAACGGTGCTCCTCGAGGCATACGCTTTGTACCGCAGGCTTGAACTCCTGCTTCGCATTACCCTTGAGGAGCGCGGTTCTCTCCTGCCTGTGGAGGCGCGGCTCGAACGTCTCGCCCGTTGCGCAGGCCGCATGTCGCCGGATGGGCTCAAGGGGAAGGTCACGACGACAATGTCCGCTGTTCGTGCGCTGTTCCTCACGCTTGCCAACCGTCTGGACCAGATGACCGGATCCGCCACATGAAGCTCTTGTCCGGACTCCACGGCTCTCCGGGGGCGGTCGCCGTTGCCTCCGCCGTCGTATGCCTCTTCGTCTACCTCCGCACCATGATGCCCGGCCTGGGGTTCATCGATTGCGGAGAACTCGTGACCGTCGCACACTCCTTGAGCATTGCGCATCCGACCGGGTATCCGCTGTTCACGCTTCTCGGGTGGATGGTCACACATCTGCCGTTCGGCGGTGAAGAAGTGCAGCGGATGAACACGCTGGCGGCTCTCCTTACGGCGGGATCGATCGTCTTCTTCTGCTCTTCCGGAAGAGTGCTCATCGAGACCGCTGCCCGGAGTTTCTCCCTACGCCGTGAACTCGTCCTGCCTGCTGCGGCGGGAGGCGTGCTGCTCCTCGGTTTCTCGAAGACATTCTGGACGCAGGCCCTTTCCGTTGAGGTCTATTCACTCCACCTATTTCTGATAAGCATCGTCCTGCGGCTTGTTCTTCATGCGCGAGAACGGGGCATGCCCCGGGGGTGGCCTATCGCGGCCTACGCACTGGGGCTCAGCTTCACCAATCACATGACGACGATTCTGCTGGTGCCGGGGGTCCTCTATCTCTATCTGTCTCCCGGAGGTTCGGGCAAACGATCCTGGAAGGGACTTGCGCGTCTCATCCCGCCGTTTCTGCTCGGATTGTCTGTGTACCTCTACCTCCCACTCCGCGCCTCCTCGGCGCCCCTGCTGAACTGGGGTAACCCGTCCAGCATCGAGCGGTTCCTCTGGCACCTCGGGGGGAAACAGTACAGGGTGTGGCTCTTCGCTTCCTCCGATGCCGCATGGAAGAATCTCAGCGCCTTTGTCTCGGGATTGCCGGACGAGTTCGCCGTGGTGGGACTGGTCATGGCGCTCGTCGGGCTCATCGGACTCTGGCGCGCATCAAGGCACGTGGCATACGGAACGGCCTTGCTGTTCGTTGTCTGCGCGCTCTATTCGATGAACTATGACATTCATGACATCGATTCCTATTTCCTGCTTGCGTACTGTTGTGTGGGTCTTTGGGCCGGTGTCGGATTGCTGATCGCTGGGTCGTGGTGGGTGGGGCTCAGCGGATGGAAGAGTTGGCTTGTCGGCATCCTCGTCCTCGGGATCGGAGGAGTCCCTCTCGCCGTCCACTACAAGGAGATGGACAAGAGCGAGCATTTTCTGGTGGAGGACTACACGCGGAATGTGTTCTCTTCCGTTGCGAAGGGAGGGGTTGTCCTTTCCTATCAGTGGGACTACTGGCTCTCGGCATCCTACTATCATCAGTACGTGCGCGGCGAGCGGACGGACGTTATCGTAATTGACAAAGAGCTGTTGCGCCGGTCCTGGTACCTCGAGGAACTTGAAGGACGGTATCCGGGGTTCATGCAGCGGTGCAGGGGAGAGGTGGAGGCGTTCAAGCGGGAGGTGTACAAGTTTGAGCACGAGCTTCCGTATGACGGAGCCGTGATAGAATCCCGGTACGTCGCGATGATCCGTGCGATGGTGGAGCGGAGCATGGCTCACGGCCCGGTGTATGTCACGCCGGAAGTTGAAGAGGGGTTCACCGCCGGCTATATGAGGGTTCCGGAAGGCCTGGTGTTCAGAGTAGTAGCCGACCCGAACTACGTTCCGGCGGAAGTGCCGGAGTGGGTTATACGGCCATTTGGGGGTGTGGGGCGGCTGGAGGCGGTCATCTGGCAGCTTTATGGAGGAGCTTTTTTGGCCCGGGGGGACTATTTCTTGAGGAATGGTGGGGTGGAGGAGGCAAAAAAGGCATATAGAATGGGGCTTCGCTACGATACCGCGTCACCAGTGCTCCGGTCCAGGCTTGTGGGTCCGGGAGGCTAGAAATCCGTCCGGAACGAGAAATCTGCACGTTTCTGGCAAATTCTTTGTTGACTATTTGTAAGAATTTCTTATATTACTCTGCTTAGCTGTCGAAATCCACCCTAGTCATGGCAGATGCAAGACCGCGACGAAGGGGTGTTCTGTCTGCTGGCGTAGCTCAATTGGTAGAGCAGCTGATTTGTAATCAGCAGGTTGCGGGTTCGAGTCCCATCGCCAGCTCAGGCGGGTGGAGCGAAGCGCGAGGTTCTTTACAAGGATGTCGGGCAGGTAGCGAAGCGGTCAAACGCAACAGACTGTAAATCTGTCGGCTCCGGCCTTCGGAGGTTCGATTCCTCCCCTGCCCACAACGATTGCGGATCGTTGCTTCACGATGTGTCGTAGCGGCTTGCACGCGGGAGTAACTCAGTTGGTAGAGTCACAGCCTTCCAAGCTGTTGGTCGCGGGTTCGAGTCCCGTCTCCCGCTCCAGAGGTGTCGGTTGGTCCGCGAGACCGGACCGTGGTCCGGAATCATAGAGCGTTTGCTTGCGTAGCTCAGTTGGTAGAGCACTTCCTTGGTAAGGAAGAGGTCACCGGTTCAATCCCGGTCGCAAGCTCACTAATGCGGTGGGCGAGGCTGCACCGCGAGGATCCTACCACGAGAGAGACAAGAGGGCACTGTGAGAGACATCATTACGTTGGAATGCACGGATTGCAAGCGCCGCAATTACACGACCACGAAGAACAAGAAGAAACAGACGGGACGGGTCGAGTACAAGAAGTATTGCCGCTGGTGCAGCAAGCACACCACGCACAAAGAGACTCGCTAAGCGATTCCTGTAGTTGGCGCCGGCACGCACTGCCGGTGCTGCCACACGTCAGTAGCTCAATTGGCTAGAGCAGCGGTCTCCAAAACCGCAGGTTGGGGGTTCGAGTCCCTCCTGACGTGCGAACGATGCGATTGTCCGTGATCCGTGGATCATGGAGAGCAACCTTGCGAAAGAAGAGCCATGAAAGAAAAGATCATCGCGTTCTTCACCGATGTGGTGAAGGAAATGAAAAAAGTAACCTGGCCCAAGAAAGACGATCTGCGTGATTCCACCGTCATCGTGCTGGTGGTCTGTTTGATCATCGCCGGTTTCGTGTACGTCGTGGATACCGCAGTCAGCGCCATTCTACAGCAGATCTTGTCATGAGTAAGGGGACGCGCGGTGGATAAAAAATGGTACGTGGTCAGGACGTACTCCGGCCATGAAAACAAGGTCAAAGCGTATCTCGAAAACGAGGTCGCGCAGGCCGGACTCGCCGAGAAGATCTCTTCGGTGATTGTTCCATCCGAGAAGGTCTTCGAGGTCAAGGACGGCAAGAAGAAGAGCAAGACCCGCACGTTCTTTCCCGGCTACATTCTGGTGGAAGCGGTGTTGGACAAGGCCACGCAGCATCTCATTCTCAACACGCCGTCGGTCATCAGTTTTGTCGGCCCCAAGAACGCGCCCGCTCCCCTGCAGCCCACGGAAGTGCGCAGGCTGATCGGCAAGATCGAAGAGCGGAAGGACGTCGAGGTGATCGAGGTGCCGTTCCGCGTGGGCGACGCCGTGAAGGTGATCGACGGGCCGTTCAACAACTTCAGCGGGTTTGTGCAGGAAGTCAACGAAGAGAAGATGAAATTGAAGGTCATGGTTTCCATCTTCGGGCGGAAGACGCCCGTGGAGCTGGACTTCAGCCAGGTGGAACTCGAGAAATAGCGTACATCTGATCAATTCGCAGAAGGTCATCTGTTATGAAGAAGATTGTCGGGTATGTCAAGCTGCAGATTCCTGCCGGGCAGGCAAACCCTGCTCCGCCGGTCGGCCCTGCCCTCGGGCAGAAGGGTGTCAATATTATGGAGTTCTGCAAGCAATTCAACGCGCGCACCCAGGCGCAGGCCGGACTGATCATCCCGGTGGTGATCACCGTGTTCTCGGACAAGTCGTTTACGTTCATCACCAAGACCCCGCCGGCGGCCGTACTCCTGGCCAAGGCCGCGAAGGTCGAGAAGGGGTCCGCAGAATCCAACAGGACGAAGGTTGGGAAGGTAAGCCGCAAGCAAGTGCGGGAGATCGCCCAGCTGAAGATGCCCGATCTCAACGCCAATGACATCGATGCGGCCATGAGCATGGTGGCAGGGACCGCGCGCAGCATGGGATTGACGGTCGTCGAAGAGTAGTCAGGGTTTTTCGGCGTTTACGCCGGTGGGAGTCCGGCCATCCCGGACGATTGCACCACAAACACAAGGCAGCACAAGGATGAAAGCAAGCAAGAGGTTCAAGGCGCTGGCTTCGAAGCTGGACGCGAAGAAAGCGTACACGGTGGAAGAGGCCGTGCAGAAGATCAAAGAAACCGCCACAGCAAAGTTTGTCGAGTCTATCGATATCGCCGTGCGACTGGGCGTCGATCCGAAAAAAGCGGATCAGGCCGTCCGGGGAACCGTGGCGTTGCCCCATGGCATCGGACGCGAGGTACGGGTGCTGGTGATGGCCCGGCCGCCGCGCGACGAAGAAGCCAAGGCCGCCGGAGCAGATCACGCCGGCCTGGCCGAGTACGTCCAGAAGATCCAGGGCGGATGGGCGGACATCGACGTGATTATCGCCACGCCGGATGTCATGGGCGAGGTGGGCAAGCTCGGGAAGATTCTCGGTCCGCGCGGCCTGATGCCCAATCCGAAGAGCGGCACCGTGACGCAGGACGTCGCAAAAGCCGTCAAGGAAGTGAAGGCCGGCAAGATTGAGTTCCGGGTGGACAAGGCCGGGATCCTGCACGCCAGCGTCGGCAAAGCCAACTTCGAAGTAAAGGCCCTGTCGGAAAACATCGTCGCGTTCCTGCACGCCGTGAACCGTCTCCGTCCGCCGACGGCAAAGGGAACGTATGTCCGGAGTATCCATCTGTCCAGCACGATGGGACCGGGAGTGGAAATTGACCGCGCCGCCGCTGCGGCGCACGTATAACGATTGTTACGCACTCATGCACTACACCTGTGCGCGTTCATTGCCCGGCGTCAGACCGGGGCTTCTCTCTCAGCGCGCGCAATACCTCCCGTGAGGTAGGAAGGATGGAATGAAACGTACGGAAAAGGAACAGATCATCGCAGAGGTTGCGGAGATCGCGGGCCGTGCGCACGGGATGTTCTTTACGGATTTCAGCGGTCTGACGGTGGAGCAGGCAACGGAGCTGCGCCGCGAGCTGAGGAAATCCGGCATCGACTACAGAGTCGCAAAGAACACCTTGATTCGGAAGGCCCTGGAAAAAGTCGGCGGTTACGACGGCGTCTTTGATAAGCTGGCGGGACCGACGGGCGTCGCGTTTTCGTATGACGACCCGGCCGCACCGGCGAAAGTCATTCAGAAGTTTGCGGAGAAGCACAAGAAGCTCTCGCTCAAAGTCTGTGTGATCGAACGCGAAGTCTATGATGGGGCGCGGCTGGATGAAATCGCCCGCATCCCGTCACGGGCGGAGTTGGTCGCCGGCATCCTGGGCAGTCTCCAGTCGCCCATGGCCGGCGTCCCCAACGTGGTCCATGCCGTGATCCGCGAGCTCGTCAGCGTCATCGACGAGATCGGCAAAAAGAAAGCCGCGTGATCCTGACAACGAATTCTGAAAAGCGTAGAAGAACAAAAGGAGAAGTGCCATGTCTGCAGTAGCTGAGCTTGTTGAGAAAATTGAGAAACTGACTCTTCTGGAAGCGGTGGAACTGAAGAAGGCCCTCGAGGAGAAGTTCGGCGTGACCGCTGCCGCACCGATGATGATGGCAGGCGCCATGCCCGCCGCCGGCGGCGCCGCACCCGCAGCCGAAGAGAAGACGGAATTCACCGTCATGCTCAAGGAAGCCGGCGCACAGAAGATCAACGTGATCAAAGTCGTTCGCGCCGCAACCGGCCTCGGCCTGAAGGAAGCCAAAGATCTCGTGGACGGCGCCCCGAAGGCGGTCAAGGAATCGATCTCGAAGGACGATGCCGAGAAGCTGAAGAAGGAACTCGAAGAAGCCGGCGCAACGGTCGAGCTGAAGTAAGAAGGGCTTCACCGGGGCTGACCGGCGTCCGCTGCCTCGCCCTCCGGCATTTGCAGGAGGCGCCGCACGCATCGGAACGCCGGACGGCCCCGGCATTGTTACACACGGTCCGGTGAACCGCGTTATGTATCTGACAACAACGTGTCGAGCACACAGGCAGGCCTCTCTCGTGTGGCTTGCTGTTTCTTTTTTACGCGGCACGACGCCGGACCGAGCAGTACAACAGACACACACCAAGGAGTGGGGCTCTTGAAGAATTCAGTCAGCAAGCGCATCACGTTCGGCAAGATCCCGGAGATCATCGAGGCACCCGATCTCCTGAATATCCAGCTCGAGTCGTGGGAAAGCTTCCTGCAGGCCGATCAGCCTCCGGGCAGACGGAAGAACAAAGGGTTGCAGTCGGTGTTCAAGATGAATTTTCCGGTCACCGACGCACGGGAGAACTTTCTCCTGGAGTTCGTGGAGTACTACGTCGAGAAACCGAAATACTCGGTCGCCGAATGCGTCGAGCGCGGCCTGACGTATGCCGTTCCGGTCAAGGCGAAGCTCCGCCTTTCCCAGAAAGCCGAAGACGGGAAGAGCTTCAGCAACACCATCGAACAGGACGTCTACCTCGGCAACCTGCCGACGATGACGAACAAGGGAACCTTCATCATCAACGGCGCCGAACGGGTCGTGGTCAGCCAGTTGCACCGCTCCCCCGGCGTCTTCTTCAGCGAGTCGATGCACCCGAATGGGACGCCGATCTATTCGGCCCGCATCATCCCGTTCCGCGGCTCCTGGGTGGAGTTCACCACCGACATCAACAACGTCATGTACGCGTATATCGACCGGAAGAAGAAATTTCCGGTGACGACGCTCCTGCGCGCCCTGGGGTACTCTTCCGACGATGAGATCCTCACCCTCTTCAACCTCGTTGAAGAAGTGGACACGGCAAAGGTGGACCTCTCGGACTACGAGGGGCGCATCATCTGCAGCGACGTGGTGGACCGGAAGACGGGCGAGATCTTCATCAACAAAGACACCCGCCTCGAGCCGGAGAACATCAAGACGATCAAAAAGGCGGGCGTCAGGAAGATCCGCCTGCTCCAGCAGCAAGGCACCGAGGAATCGGTCATCGCCAAGACCATTTCCAAGGACCTGGTGCGTTCGGAAGAAGATGCCCTGACCGCCATCTACAAACAGCTCCGGTCCGGTGACGCACCCGACCTTGAGACAGCCAAGACCCTGATCGACAGGCTGTTCTTCAACGAAAAGCGGTACGACCTCGGCGACGTCGGGCGGTACCGCATCAACAGCAAGCTGAACCTGGATATCCCGGCATCGACCACGACGCTGACCAAGGCGGACATCGTCGCCATCATCAACTATCTGATCGAGCTCCAGCAGAAGAAACGGGCGGTGGACGACATCGACCACCTGGGAAACCGCCGCGTGCGGACCGTCGGCGAGCAGATCGCCCAGCAGTTCAACATCGGCCTGGCCCGCATGGCGCGAACGATCCGCGAGCGGATGAATGTGCGCGACAGCGAGAACCTCACGCCGCAGGACATGGTAAACGCGCGGACCATTAGCAGCGTGATCAACGCGTTCTTCGGCACGAACCCCCTCTCGCAGTTCATGGACCAGACCAATCCGCTGGCCGAGCTCACCAACAAGCGCCGCATGTCGGCTCTCGGGCCGGGGGGTCTGACGCGCGAACGCGCCGGGTTTGAGGTGCGCGACGTGCACTACACGCACTACGGACGCCTCTGCCCGATCGAAACACCGGAAGGCCCGAACATCGGCCTGATCTCCTCGCTCTGCATCCACGCGCGGGTCAATGAGTTCGGTTTCATCGAAACGCCGTACCGCCGCGTGCAAAAGGGGCGGGTGCTGGACGAGATCGAATTTCTCACGGCGGAGCAAGAGGATAACCACACCATCGGGCAGGCAAATGCGCCGCTGGATACGCGTGGCGCCTTCGAAAGCGACCGCGTGAAAGCACGGTACCAGGGCGATTTCCCCGTGGTGAAACCGGACGAAGTCCAGTACATGGACGTCGCGCCGAACCAGATCGTCAGCGCCGCCGCTGCCCTCATCCCGTTCCTCGAGCATGACGACGCAAACCGCGCCCTCATGGGTTCGAACATGCAACGGCAGGCCGTGCCGCTTCTGCGGCCCGGATCGCCGCTGGTGGGGACGGGACTGGAAGAGAAGATCGCGCGGGACGCCCGGGCGCTCATCGTGGCGGAACGGAACGGCGTGGTGACCTACGTCGACGCCGACCGGATTCTCGTGGAATACGATATCGACGAGAACAGCACCGAAGCCCTGATCTCCTTCGAAGACAAACGGCATGTGGAGTATCCGCTCACGAAGTTCTTCCGCACCAACCAGGATACCTGCATCAACCAGCGCGCAATCGTGAAACCCGGAGACCGCATCCGCAAAGGCGATGTCCTCGCCGACGGCGCGGCGACGGAAGGCGGAGAACTCGCGCTCGGCCGCAACGTGGTTGTCGCATTCATGCCGTGGAACGGTTATAACTTCGAGGATGCGATCATCGTCAGCGAACGCCTCGTGTCCAACGATGTGTTCACCTCGATCCACATCGAGGAGTTCGAGCTTCAGGTGCGCGACACGAAACGCGGGGAGGAAGAACTCACCAGGGAAATCCCGAACGTCAGCGAGGACGCGACGAAGGATCTGGATGAGAACGGCATCGTGCGCATCGGCGCCGAGGTGGTGGAAGGCGACATCCTGATCGGCAAGATCACCCCCAAGGGCGAATCCGATCCCACCCCCGAAGAAAAACTCCTGAAGGCCATCTTCGGTGAAAAGGCGGGGGACGTGAAAGACGCGTCGCTGAAAGCGCCTCCCGGCATGAAGGGCGTCGTCATCAACACCAAGCTCTTTAGCCGGAAAAAGAAAGACGCGGAGTCCAAAAAGGACGACAAGAAGCGGAGCGACGCGCTGGACAGGCAGCGCCGCAAAATCGTGGCCGACCTCCGCGAGCGCCTTGCGCACAAACTCGGCATCCTGCTGGAGGACGAGAAATCCATCGGCGTGCGCGACACCGAGGGGAACATGGTGTTCCGCAGCGGCACAACGTTCCGGCGGGATACTTTCGAGACGTACGAAGACCTTGAGAAGCTGGACTACACAAACGATTGGGTGGAGGAGAAGCGCAAGAATACCACCCTAAACAAGATCTTCACGAACTACTTCGACAAGCTCGGCGCCATCGAGGAGGAGTTCCGCCACGAGAAGAACAAGATCCAGCTTGGAGACGAGTTGCCTCCCGGCGTTGTTCAGCTCGCGAAAGTCTATGTCGCAAAGAAGCGGAAGCTCTCCGTGGGCGACAAGATGGCCGGACGGCACGGAAACAAGGGCGTGGTCTCGCGGGTTGTTCCCGCGGCCGACATGCCGTTCCTGCCCGACGGGACCCCGGTGGACATTGTGTTGAACCCGCTGGGCGTGCCGTCGCGCATGAACCTGGGCCAGTTGTACGAGACCGCGCTGGGTTGGGCGGCCGCAAGCCTGGGTACCAAATATGGATCGCCGATTTTCGACGGCGCAACATGGGAAGACGTGCAGGCCGAGTTGCGGAAAGCGGGGTTGAACGAGAACTCGCGGACGCCGCTCTTCGACGGACGTACGGGAGAGCAGTTCGACCAGGATGTGACCGTGGGCGTCATTTATATGCTCAAGCTGTCGCACCTCGTGGACGACAAGATTCACGCCCGTTCGATCGGACCGTATTCGCTGATCACCCAGCAGCCGCTGGGCGGTAAGGCGCAATTCGGAGGCCAGCGGTTCGGCGAAATGGAAGTCTGGGCGCTCGAAGCGTACGGCGCCGCCCATGTGCTTCAGGAAATTCTGACGGTAAAAAGCGACGACGTTTCCGGCCGCGCCAAGGTGTACGAGGCCATCGTCAAAGGCGACAACCTGCCCGAATCAAATGTCCCGGAATCGTTCAACGTGTTGATCCGGGAGCTCATGGGGCTGGGTCTGGATGTGAAACTTGAGTAGCATGATTATCGACTGGAGGAGGGCATAACCGTTGCTGCGCCACGAACGAGAAACGCGTAAGAGTTTTTCCAAGATCGTCATCAGCCTCGCGTCGTCCGACATGATCCTTGCCCGGTCGCACGGCGAGGTGACCAAACCCGAGACGATCAACTACCGGTCGTTCCGTCCGGAAAAGGACGGACTGTTTTGCGAGAAGATCTTCGGCCCGGTCCGCGATTGGGAATGCCATTGCGGCAAATACAAGCGCATCCGGTACCGCGGGATCATCTGCGACCGTTGCGGCGTGGAAGTGACGCAAAAGAGCGTCCGCCGGGAACGGATGGGGCATATCGCCCTGGCCGTGCCGGTCGTCCACATCTGGTACTTCCGCTCGCTGCCGTCCAAGATCGGGTATATCCTCGGCATGACGACCAAGGATCTGGAGAAGATCATCTACTACGAATCGTATGTAGTGATCAACCCGGGCCTGACCGGTCTGGGCCGGAAGGACCTGATCTCGGAAGAGCAGTATTTCGAGATCCTTGCCACGCTTCCCGAAAACAACGACGACCTGGAGCTGAATGACAAGCGCCGGTTCGTCGCGCAAATCGGCGGCGAGGCCGTGAAGAATCTCCTGAAGGACGTCGACATCGAATCGCTTGCTGCGGAGCTCCGCGCGCAGATCCGCGAAGAGACGTCCGTCCAGAAGAAGCAGGAGGCGCTCAAACGCCTGCGCGTGGTGGAAGCCTTCCGCGAGCGCGAGGGCTCCCCGCTGAACAAGCCGGAGTGGATGGTCCTGGACATCATTCCCGTGATCCCGCCGGAACTGCGCCCTCTCGTTCCGCTGGAAGGCGGGCGGTTCGCGACGTCGGACCTGAACGACCTCTATCGCCGGGTGATCATCCGGAACAACCGCCTGAAGCGCCTGATCGATATCAAGGCGCCGGACGTGATTCTGCGCAACGAGAAGCGGATGCTGCAGGAGGCCGTGGATTCGTTGTTCGACAACTCCCGGAGGATCAACGCGGTCCGGAGCGACAACAACCGCGCCCTGAAATCACTCTCCGACATGCTCAAGGGGAAACAGGGACGCTTCCGGCAGAACCTCCTGGGCAAGCGCGTGGACTATTCCGGCCGCTCGGTCATCGTGGTGGGCCCCGAACTCCGCCTGCACGAATGCGGTCTGCCGAAGGATATGGCGGTGGAACTCTTCAAGCCATTCATCATCCGCAAGTTGATCGAGCGCGGGATTGTTAAGACGGTGAAAAGCGCCAAGAAGATGGTGGACAAAAAGGGGCCCGAGGTCTGGGAGATCCTGGAGCACATCATCGACGGCCATCCGGTGCTTCTGAATCGCGCCCCGACGTTGCACCGTCTGGGCATTCAGGCGTTCCAGCCGGTGCTGGTGGAAGGCAAAGCCATCCGGATTCACCCGATGGTCTGCACGGCATTCAATGCGGACTTTGACGGCGACCAGATGGCCGTGCACGTGCCGCTCTCGTTTGACGCACAGCTCGAAGCGCGCATCCTCATGCT
>JADLEA010000032.1 GCA_020846365.1 Bacteroidota bacterium | reverse complement strand
TGCCATCGCTGAGAGCGCGACATGCCGCGCCAGGTGGCGGGGCATGCCGATGGACCTCCAGACGGATGGTACTCCCTGTTTCCATTTTCTGGCATGTTCAACGGTGCTCACTGTGAGGCCCTTTCTCTGATCCGATCATCCGTTGACCCCCGAGGGTTCTTGCGAGAATCTCTATCGTTTGGCCGGCAGTGCGTTCCCAGGAGAACTGTGAAGCCCGCAACCGGGCTCCGGCACGTCGATCTTCCGCCACCTCCTCTTTCATCTCGAGCGCCTCGTCAATCCTCCGGGCGAGCATGTCCGCATTCCCCGTGGGATAGTAGGACGCATGCTCTTGAAAGAATTCCGGCATCGGGGGGTGATCACAGCTCACGGTAATACATCCATGCCCCAGTGCCTCGAGGACGATGTTCGGGCAGGCTTCTGCCCGGCTGGTCTGTATGAACACGCGGCAATTCCGGTAGCACCACGTCATTTCATTCCGGTTCAACTGTCCGGCCCAGAAAATGTGCGGTTCCACATCGAGCGCCCTTGCCAGACGCACGAGCCGCCGCATGGTGGACGGCGCAAGTCCATGCGCTTCACCGGCGATCACAACATTCAGCGCCCGGCCTCTCCGCTGACGCAGGAGCGCCGCGGCACGGATGATGTCTTCATAGCCGCGATATGGAACAACACTTCCTGCGGCAAAGACAAACTCCTGGTCTTCCGGTGTACTCTCCGGCCTGGCAGCCATCGTGGGTTCCGAAGGATCGAACCCGTGATAGACGACATCCGTTTTCACGGCTGGAACACCGAGGCGGTCCGTGAGTTGTTGTCGCACATAGTTGCTCACCGCGATTACCCGTGCTGCGTTGCGGCATGCCACCGTGGTTTCGCGCCGGAGTTTCCAGAGTCTCAGCCGCCAGAGCACCGGCATGGGATAGGACGGCGATTGGATCGGTTCCGCATTCTGCACCATGGTCACGACCGGGCAACCCCGGACCGCAACCGGGCGCGGAATCGTGCTCAGCGCCACATCATAGCCCCCGTCGTCCACAAGCTTGCCCATCTCACGAAAGCCGGTTCGATAGTCGTCCCTGGCCACCCGGCGAAATTCATCTCCCAGGAATTCGAAACCATGAATCACTCCGTCCGGGCTGAAGACACTGACTTGCTGAACCGACGTCTGCCGGAGCCAGAACGGAAGGACCTCTGCAAGGTGCTTCACGAAGCCGCCGCTACCGCCGGCACGGACAGGGAGAAGTATGGCGATCTTCATCGGGCTCTACTCCCAGGCGGGGGACATGGGTCCATCGGTGAACACCGGCGCTTCACGATTCGCGAGAAGGGCTTCAGACACCGCCAGGAAGCGTTCGGCCGCTAACGCAGGCGCCCAGCACTGCGTAATCGTTCGCTGGCCTTGTTCCGCCAGACGTGTCCTGAGTTCCGGGCTCTCCGCAAGCTCGCAGAGGAGTTGCCCTAACGTCCCGGCATCGTTGGGGGGAAACAGCATCCCGTTGATCCCATGCCGAAGGAGTGTCTTCGCGGATCCTGCCGCATCGCTTGCGACGACCGTGCATCCTTGCGTCATGGCTTCGTTCACGACCGCCCCCCATCCTTCGGTTCCGGTGCTGGGAAGCACATAGATATGGTGCTCTCTCATCAGCCGGAGGATCTCCGTGACGGGCATGGCGGGCAGAAACTCGTACGTGCCGGGCAAAAGAAGTTTCGCGGCAAGTTTCTTCAGCGTCTCCTCTCGCGGTCCGTGCCCGGCAAGCGTCAACTTCGCACGAGGGAATCGCCTTGAGAGTTGTGCGAATGCCGCAATGAGCGTGTTTACCCTTTTCCAGCCGAGCATGCGGCCGGCCCAGAGGATGCGCAGTTCTTCCCCGCTTCTGTGGCAGGATGGGACCGGATCAGGTACCTCCGTGAAGTATGCCCAATTCCACATTCTCCCTGTGAATGCCGAGAGGCCCCTGATATCCGCAGCGGCGTAGGCCCCCACCGGCATGAATTGGAAAGCAGGAAACGTGGCCAGGTGGCAGAATTGTTTTGTCATCCGAAGAAAGGACGGATGGAGGAGCCGGGCCCTGCCGATAGGCGGCTTCCACCAACGCTCTGATTTGTGAAAGGTCAATTGTCCGTTTTTCACCCGCGTCTGCATGCGCTTGAAGAGTCGCTCGCCGCACAACACCACGTCCACGTTGTCCCACCATGCCTTGAACTCCTCGCGGTCCCCTGGATTCTCACCCGGGCGGAGGATCCAGGCCTCTTTCAAGGTCGAATCCCATCCCATTTGCTGGCGATCAGGCAGCCCCGGCAGCGTTGCTGCGAACCGGAAATTCTTCTCCCCAAGTGTCCGCGCGAAGCAGCGAGCGAGTGGGATCTGATGATGACTGACGATATTTGACACATGGAGCAATCGCACGAATGCACTCCTTTAGTCGCGGCGATCCGGGTATGCTGGAGCAGCGCCATGGCGGAGGAGCTTGGACATCAAGCTCACATTGCCGATCTCCGGGCGCGTGGCAGGGTTTCTGTAAAACGCAACGCCCTCCGGCGGGAGCGGATTGCGCGTTCGGATGCCTCTCAGTGCTCCGTGCGCCACCGCAAACGGAAGGACGACCGCCGGAAACTTCAGATCCTTGAACCCCCACCAGAGGTAAGAGGCAAGCAGCCTCGCAGTGAAGAGCGCGGCAACCCGCGGGGGGAGGTACCGGAACAGCACCATAGCATAGTTGCGGGCCCAATGCACACGGCGCCGCACACGGTCAGTACCGCTTCTGGGGAGGCTGAAGTGGCGAACGAGCAGGTCGGGCACATACACCGTCTTCCATCCCCCGGCCAGCGCATGCATGCTCAGTTCCACCTCTTCCGCACCGAAAAAACACGTCTCGTCGAGGTAACCGGCCTGGTCCAGCACTTCCTTCCGTATGGCGTGGCC
>JADLEA010000031.1 GCA_020846365.1 Bacteroidota bacterium | reverse complement strand
GTGGAGGGAACGAACCAGAATTCCGACCAGACGCTCAGGGTGGTGGAACGGTCACTGGCGGAAGAAGGCGTGCTGCGGAGCGGGGATGCGTATGTGCTTATTGCGGGCCAGCCGCTCTTTGCGGGAGGGGGAACGAACTTTGTGAAAGTAGAGCGGGTTGCATAGGCGGCTCGTTACTTGGTGTGCTTGGCACCGGTGTGCTTGATTTCAAACAACCTGTCGAGCATGGAGATCTTCAAGAGACTCAACACCTTCTGATTGGCATTCAGCAACCGCACCTTCCCGCCGTGTTCCTTCATCTTTCGCTCTGCAATCAACAACGCGCTCAGTCCGCTGCTGTCGCAGAACTCCACTTCATGCAGGTCGACGACCAGCGTGCTCAGCTTCGGCTTGCAGAGGATCAGGAACTCGCCCTTGAGCTCAGACGAGATCGTGGAATCGAGTTTCTTTTCCTTCAGGGTCAGGGTCGCTGACGCTCCGTCTTTTTGCACGTCGAATTTCATGGGTTCATCCTCCGTTCACACGTGCCGTGCGGACACCGGCATTCAGAACATCTTCAGACACGACGCAAGGCGATCGTACATTGCCGTCGTGTTTGACCCTTCGAACTTGATCTGGAAATTATAGAAGAGATCAGCCCCCGGGCGGGCAAAGCCAACGCGAATGCGGGCGGTGCTCGCTTTACAAATATACCCCGAGGGGAGAAGGAAGTCAAGGTTCAGGTCCACGGCGACGTCGTACTTCCGGTCCTTCACGCGCTTCAGGATATCCGCGGGCGGGTGAAAGAGGCGTGTCACCTCAGTCATGTGCATGCGGATGATCTCGCTTCGCGGCAGCGCGCCGGCGATGGTCGTGTCGCGCGCATCGGTGACGACCGACACCATGTCTTCACCGTACCGCGTGCGGAACAATTCCAGGAGCGACGCAATCGGCGCCTTTGACGGCGTCAGCGGGAGGATCAACAGCACCCTGTTGCCGCTAGCCAGGGACTCGGTGAAGTCGATGACCTGGTCGCGCTGATTTCGGAAGTGCATGCGGGCAAGGGAATAGCCGAGGGAACGACGGGCGGTTTCGAACATGTGCTTTCAGGAGATCATGCGCAGCAATTCGGCCTCCGAGAGGAGCGGTATGCCGAGCTCGCGTGCGCGGGTGAGTTTGGAGCCGGCATCCTCGCCGACCAGAACATACTGAACATTCTTGCTGACGCCGCTTGCCACCTTTCCGCCGTGGGACTCAATCAGCTCGCGGGCCTCTTCCCGGGAGTACGTCGGCAGAGTTCCGGTAATGACGAACGTCTTGCCGGCGAGTGCGCCGTGCGTCGACGCCGGTTCGCCCTGCATCTGCAGTCCCGCGGCACGGAGGGCTTTCAGGATCTGCCGGTTGTGCTTCTCCTGGAAGAAGCGGGCGATACTGGCGGCGATCTTCGGCCCGATGGCAGGGATATCCTGTAGGGTGGTTTCATCCGCGGCACTCAGGGCGTCGATCGACGGAAAGGCATCGGCAATCGTGCGCGCCACGCCGGCGCCGACATGCCGGATGCCAAGCGCAAACAGCACCCTGTGAAAGGGCTGCGCTTTGCTCCGCTCGATGGCGTCCAGGAGATTCGCGGTGCTCTTTTCTCCCCATCGCTCCAGATCCTGCAGGGTTTTGCGATGCCGCCTGAGCGTGTAGAGGTCGGCGATATGGCTCACCAGCCCGAGGCTGACCAGCTGCTCCACGGCGGCTTCGCCAAGCCCCTCGATGTCCATCGCGCCGCGCGAAGCAAAGTGCTCGATCCGCCCGCGGATTTGGGCAGGGCACTCGGCATTCTCGCAGTAAATGTTGACTTCCTCCGTGCCCCGGACCAGACGAGATTTGCAGACAGGGCACAGGGCCGGCATCGTGAAGGGGCGCGCATCCCCGGGCCGGCGCTCGAGCACCACGCCGCTGATCTTGGGAATGACATCGCCCCCCTTTTCCACGATCACCGTGTCACCGACCCGCAAATCCAGCTCGGCGATGTAGTCCACGTTGTGAAGCGTGGCGCGGGAGACCGTCGATCCTCCCACAAACACGGGAGCAAGCTCGGCCACGGGCGTCACTGCTCCCGTCCGCCCAACCTGCACCGTGATTGCCTGCAGCGTGGTTTCCGCCTTGCGCGAGCGGAACTTGAACGCAATTGCCCATCGCGGGCTCCTGGCGATGGTACCGAGCTCTTCCTGTTGCGCAAGCGAATCGACCTTGACCACTACGCCGTCAATTTCATACGGCAGACGGTCCCGCTGCTCCTCCCACTTCTTCCAGTAGGCAATAACCTCGTCGATTGTTCCGCAGCGTTGGTGATGGGGATTGACGGGAAAGCCGAGCGACTTCAGAACCTCGAGGTTCCGGCTGTGCGAGATGAGTTTATCTTGCGGCGCGAGAAGCGTGTAGGTAAACACATGGATTGGGCGCTCGGCGACGATGCGCGGGTCCTGCAGCTTGAGCGTTCCGGCCGTGGCATTGCGCGGATTGATGAAGGTCCGCTCTTCGGCTTCCTCCCGCTGCCGGTTCAATGCCGCGAAGGCATCACGGGGCATGTATGCTTCGCCCCGCACTTCCAGCGTGCGGAAACCGTCGCCGACTTCCCGCAACCGGAGGGGAAGAGAGCGCACCGTGCGCAAATTGTTGGTGATGTCATCTCCCTGTGTGCCGTCGCCCCGCGTGGCACCCTGCACAAACACGCCGTCCCGGTAGCGGAGCGTTATGGCAACGCCATCGATCTTGAGCTCAACCGTGTATGCAACCGACGCCGTTCCGAGGAGTTCCTTCACTCTCCGGTCGAAGTCGAGGATCTCTTCTTCCGCATACGAATTCGCCAGGCTCAGCATCGGCGGCGCATGGGTAACGGAGGCAAACTCCTTGGTGGGCGTTCCTCCCACCCGCTGCGTTGGGGAATCCGGCGTCAGCAGCGAAGGGTAGGCCGCTTCCAGGTCCTGGAGTTCGCGCAGGAGGCGGTCGTATGTCTCGTCTGTGACAGTAGGATCCGCGAGCACGTAGTACCTGTAATCGTGTTCGAGGATCTCCTTGCGAAGACGCTTCGCTCGCTGCGCCGCCTCTGTTGGTGCCTGTTTCACGGTTGTTGCTCGATCTGCACCGGAGATTTCAGGTTTTCTCTCGTGATTTCGATGTCGCGAAGGACTGCCCCTCTTTTGCCGAAGGTGCCCAGATCGCGTCCGTTCAAACGGAAGCTGATCCCCCCGGCATTGCCAAGGGTGATCATGAACCGGTCACGTGCCTTCCACGTCCTTCCCGAGGTGGGGGGAAAAAGATGTTCCGTGGGGGGGAGCGCATCCACCGAGATCTGCACCCAGACGGAGTCTATGGTATTGCCCCGGAGCACCAGGCTGTCCCGTGTTGAGAATGCCTGCGGGAGAACCGTGCCGCGGGTGGTATCGGGAGGGGAGAGGCGGGCCGTGTTTTCCTGAACCATCGTACCGAACGGGATTTCCTGCGGTTGTTCATCGCCGGATTGGCGTGCGAAGTAGGCGATGATCCCTATGCCGCCCAGCACGACGAGCGTCGTGCCAACGCTCCGCACCCAGGAATGAGACCAGAAAGGGGGTTGCGTCTTCTGTTCTACGCTGGACTCCGGGGCGCTCGTCGCAGCCAGTTCGGCAGCTGGTGGCGGCGTGGCGGCGGGCACACCGGGCTTTCCGCCTTCGTACCGCCGCATGACATAGGCCGGGTCGAGGTCCACGCTGGTCGCGAACGCTCTGAGGAACGCCCGTACGTATGCAGCGGGTAGGATGGTGGTGTCTCCGCGCTCCAGCGCTTCGAGGAAGCGTTCGTTGATCAGCGTCTGTTTGGAAATGTCACCGATGGTCAACCCCTTTGCCTCGCGTGCTGCACGGAGCTCCTGGAATATGGTGTCTGTCGTCATGATGCGGAAGAAGGTTCCTCGTGAAAGGTCCGTTGGTCGAGGACCTTGCGCACCTTCAGCGCAAGGGTGTCGAGTTGGAATGGTTTCTGAACATAGCCGTTCACTTCGCTGGAGAAGCGGGGGGTTTCGATGACGCCTTTCCCATATCCGGACACGATGATCACGCGGACATGCGGGTTGATTTCCCGGAGAACTTCGAAGGCCTGGATGCCGGACATCACCGGCATGTTAATGTCCAGGAGGATGAGATCAATCGAGGCCTGGCGGGTGCGATAGAACTCCACGCCCTCCTGGCCGTTCTGGGCGACGTAGACCGTGTATCCCAGGTTGGTGAGCAGGTCCCGTGCAACTTCAGAAACCGATGGTTCATCGTCGATGACCAGGATGTGTTCCGCACCGTGGGGGAGCCGGGGGCGGCGTTTGCGCACTTCGGCGTGAACGCCGGCTGTGTGGGGGAAGAACAGGGAGAACGTCGTGCCTTTTCCTTCTTCGGTCTCGAGGTCGATGAATCCCTTGTGGTTCTGGACAACGCCGTACACGACGGAGAGGCCGAGGCCGGTGCCGTTGTCCTTGGTCGTGAAGAACGGTTCGAAGATCCGGTCCTGCATTGCAGGAGGCATGCCACGCCCGGTGTCCGTGACCCGGATTTCAACGAAGGGTCCGGGGCGGACGGAGGAGAACCTGCTGCTCGTCGTGGCATCCGCGGTGGTCAGCTGGGTGGCGATGGTCAAGGTCCCGCCGCCGGGCATTGCGTCACGGGCATTGAGGAACAGGTTCAACAGTGCCTGCTGAATCTGCCCGTCGTCGCCGTTCACCGTCAGACGCTCGTCAGCCAGGTTGGTCTTGACCACGATGTCCTTGGACACGCTGCGCTGGTAGAGGTCCAGGGTCTCCTGAACAAGCGAATTGATGTCCACGGGCGACGCGATCGTTTCGGTTTTGCGCGCAAAGG
>JADLEA010000030.1 GCA_020846365.1 Bacteroidota bacterium | reverse complement strand
ACCTGGAATTTCGGACTGGAGCCTCTCTGTCTCACTACCTGGCCGGAGTACTTGCGGAGCCCCACCATCACCCCTGCGCTGCCGAGCAAATCAAGATAGTGAGCGAGCGTGGTGGTGTTTCCGGCATTCTGGAGCTGTCCGACAATCTTTGTGTATGACAGGATTTGGCCAGAGTACGAGCATCCAACGTTGAACAGCTGCCGAAGGAGTGCGGGCTTATCTACTCGCTGAAGCTGGAGAATGTCCCGTGAGAGCGTGGTCTCGACCATTGAATCGAGGATATATCGTTTCCATCGATTCTCATCAGCGACAAGATCTGCAGAGCCCGGGTATCCTCCGAAATAGATGAATTGATCCAATGACCATCCAAAAGCATCCCGCATGTCCTCGTAGGACCAGTGCGTCGACCTGGTTACTTCAAAGCGGCCGGTGAGGCTCTCCGTGAGCCCCTGCAAAATCAACAGAGGGGCCGATCCGAGGAGCAGCACCTTCAAGGGGATGTGGCTTCGTGAATCTTCATCCCAGTATCGCTTGACCGCCTCAGACCAGTCCGGGATCTTCTGCACTTCGTCAATGATGAGGATACTCCCCTTTTTCCCGGCGTCTCGGGCTTCCACTCGAGCCAAGTCCCACTGCTGATGCAGCCAAACGCGATCGTGTGCTCGGGGATCATCGGCTGATATGAAGCGGCACGGGGCTTCGGAGGCAGCGGCAACCTGTTGGGCGATCGTGGTCTTGCCCGATTGCCGTGGTCCAGCCAATACCTGGATGAACCGCCTCTTTTCCCTGAGCCGTGACACCAGGACTTTGAATTGTCGTCTTTTGTAAGTCATGTCCGTTGTTTACTCAATATGTTGAGTAATTTTACTCAATACATTGAGTAAAGTCAAGCCAATAATACAACGACCTTGGGGGCTTGGCTCAAGCGGCGGTTTGACTTGACCCGATTCAACGAACCGGGCGCTGCGCGCGGGCTTGCAGAATACTGTCCCTCTGGCGAATAATCGGCAGCCTCCCACCCCTCAAGACTCATCCTTCCCCTTTTCGCGCAGTTTTCCGGTGTTGCAGACCTGATTTCCGTGATTTGTGTGGCACGGCTCTTGCCGAAACGACCCCAGCATAGCCCTGACGTCACATATCGCGGGAGTTGCATCATGCGGACCAACAAGAATGTAGTATTGCTCATCCTCCTCCTGGCGTGCATCGGTTTTGTCGCGCAGGGAGCAGTTAACAACGACTACCGTAGTATCGCCTCGGCCGCCTGGGACCTGCCTACAACGTGGGAGCGGTACAATGGCTCTGACTGGGTCGCAGCGACGGTTCCCCCCTCAAGCGCCCACGCAAACATCAATGTCCGCTTCGGACATACCGTCGAGGTTCAATACGCCGCGTCCATCGACCAACTCGTCATAGACGACGGGGGGCAGATCACCGTCGCAAATGGCGTCACGTTTACCATTGAAGACGGAACAGGCGACGACCTCACCGTGTACGGCACATTGAACATTCAGCCCTCTGCGACCCTCCAGTTCAGCGGCGGCGAAGGGGGATGGAAGGTTTTCGGCACAGTTCGTAATGCCGGCACGATCAATGGATCGGCCTGGTACTACGCGGATGGCAAGTACCAACACAACTGGACTTCCGCAATCGGGTATATCCCTGCCGCCGCGTGGTATGGCAATTCGACGTTGGAGGTTGTCGGATATACGACGGTGTCGGGAAATCTGAGCGTCGGTGCACAGACCTTCATGAACATCACCTGGAATTGTCCGAACCAGCAGGATGCGATCAACATCCCCAGCCAGTTCACCACCGCAGCCGGCACGTTCACGGTGGCCTCCACCGGAACAGGGAAGCTCGTGGTCAACAATTCGACCTCCACGGTGAGCAGGTCCTTCAGCGGAGGCTATACCCAGTCCGGCGGGACGGTGGACATGGCTTCCAGTAGTGGGACAAGCCTCATGGATTTCGATGGCAGCGTGTCACTGCTCGGCGGGACGTTGACCGAGACGGGGACTTCCACTTCGAACATTTTGAGGATGACGGCAAACGGGAATTTCGCGGTCAATTCCGCGTTCGTCATCTCAAACAACATCTCTTTTGTGGTCTTCGATACCTATACGGCCACCATGACGCAGGACTGCAACATCGACGATGCAACGATGTACATCTACGGAACACTTCAGTGCGGAAGCTATGCGTTGAGCGGGGCCGGTTTTGTGCTCTCTAACGGAGCCACGCTTGGCATCGGCCACAGCTTTGGCATCAAAGCATCCGACAATGACGGCAATATCAGAACGACCACCCGAAGCTTTAGCGCCGGCGCAAACTACATCTACAACCATGCGACCAGCATGTCCTACGCCGGAGACGGCTTGCCGTCGGAAGTGGCCAGTCTGACCTCCGCCAACACAGGCGGGTCGCTGGTCCTGCAAAGCAGCGTAACGGTGAACAACGCCCTGACGCTGACCAGCCCTCTCTCGCTGGGCGTGAGCGGCGAAAACACGCTTACCCTGGCCTCCAGCGCAACGATCAGCGGCACCAGCTATGTTGCGATGGGCGGCGCTGGAAAGTTCGTCCGGTATATCGCCGGAGACGGCACGTACCTTTTCCGCGTCGGCACGGTGTCAGACTATACGCCGGCACAGATCACCCTGACAGGAAGCGGCTATGCAGGTGCACATCTGGATGTCCAGGTCTTCTCTTCCAAACACCCGAACAATACCAGCGCTTCGAACTACCTGAACCGCTACTGGACCATCTCAGCCCCGGGCGTCAGCTCCCCCTCATACTCCGCACTCTTCACCTATGTCAGCGGTGATGTCGTTGGATCTGAGGCAAGCATGATCTGCGGCCGGTACACCGGCAGCGGGTGGGTTGCGGGGAATCTGGTGAACGCTCCCGGCAACACCATGGATATCACCGGCCAGACCGCTTTTTCGGATTTCACCGGCGGCGAATCGGACCAGCTCCCCATTCAGCTTGCCCGTATGAATGCCCTGCTGAACGGCGCATCGGTGACGCTCGCATGGGAAACGGCCAGCGAACAGAACAACTATGGCTTCTATGTCCAACGGCGCCAGAGTGGGAGCGAGGCCTTTGCCGATGTCCCGAATGGCTTCGTGAGCGGGAACGGAACTTCGGTGGATATGCACCGGTACACCTTCTCGGAACCGGTCCCCGGAGACGGCACGTGGGAATACCGCCTGCGTCAGGTGGACCTGGATGGATCCGAGTGGTTCAGCGACCCGGTTTCCGTGACGTACACGACGGATGT
>JADLEA010000029.1 GCA_020846365.1 Bacteroidota bacterium | reverse complement strand
CTGAGGATTTCCTTGCCGACCTCTACTTCCTTCACCGGATCGTCAGTGAGGGAAACGCGGATGGTATCCCCTATTCCTTCGGCAAGCAGCGTGCCGATGCCGACGGCGGATTTGATCGTCCCGATGCGCGTTGTACCGGCTTCCGTCACGCCGAGGTGGAGCGGAATATCCGTCCTTTTGGCCACCAGACGGTATGCTTCGATCATAAGCCGCACGTCCGTGGATTTCACAGAGATCACGACGTCCTTGAAGCCGAACTCATCACAGATGCCCACATGGCGCATGGCGCTTTCGAAAAGCGCTTCGGCGGTCGGATAGCCGTGCTTCTCCAGAATATCCTCTTCCAGAGATCCGGAATTGACGCCGATCCTTATGGGGATGCCCTTGTCACGCGCCGCGCTCAGGACCTGCTGGATGCGGTCGCGGTTCCCGATGTTGCCCGGGTTGATGCGCACTTTTGCGACGTTTGCCTCAATGGCTTTGAGGGCGAACACATGGTTGAAGTGGATATCCGCCACGACGGGGATCGGGGACTGCAGGACGATGGCCTTCATCGCATCTGCGGCCTCTTTGTCGTTCACCGTCACGCGCACGATATCGCATCCGGCTTCGGCGGCCGCCACGATCTGCGCCACCGTGCCGGCGACATCGGCGGTCTTGGTCTTGGTCATGGTCTGCACCGAAAGAGGAGCCGAGCCGCCGACCCGGACGCCGCCGATGTTGACCTGCCTGGTGGCACGCCGAAGCGTGCGTTGCACGGCGGGCTGTTGGCCCACGGCCTCGTTGGCGAGGTTGGTGATCGGGATTTCCATACGCTCCATTGCTCCTAGTGCATCCGCTTGCTGGCGTCGTTGAGGATGCGTTTCTCTTCCTCGGTCAGACTCTGATACCCTCCGGTGCTGATCTTGTCCAGGATGGCGTCGATGACTTCCTGCGTCACATCCTGCTTGCGATCCGCGGGGCGCCCGGTATGAATGTCGAAGAATTGCGCCTCGTGTATCTCATCTCCCGTTTTGCGGACACGCGCGTTGTTCGTAAAAGGATGTGACTCCTCTCCTTTAAAGGTGATGAACCATTCGCGCAACGGGATGATGCCGATCTCCGCGAGCATATACACAAAACCCACCGCGGCCCCACCCAGGTGCGCAAAGTGGGCGACGCCTTCGGAGGAGCCCGTCACGCCGACCAACAGCTCAAATCCGATGAGTGCGGCGATGAGGTATTTTGCACGAATGGGAAAGAGGAAGTAGAGATAGATCGGCCGGTCAGGGAACAGCATGGCGAAAGCCAGCAGCACCCCGAACACGGCGCCTGAAGCGCCCACGGTGGGTCCGCCCTGCCCGACGAGAGGTCCCACGAGAATGTTCGCCAAACCGCCGCCTACGCCACACAGGAGGTAAAAGATGAGAAACTTGCGGGACCCCCAGGCATTCTCCAACTCCATGCCGAACATCCAGAGCATGAGCATATTGAAGAAGAGGTGCAGGAATCCGCCGTGCATGAACATGTACGTCACCAGCTGCCAGGGCCAGAAGTTGGGGCCGAAGGGCCAGAGAGCAAGGTACTCGGCCAGGATGCCGAAGATGGGGATGCCGCTGAGGGTGAAGGGCGGCAGCAAGAGATCCAGGAGGAACCAGATGATGACGTTGCTGATGATCAGCGCTTTGATCACCGGCGGGAACATGCTGAACCCCCCGAAAAAGCCGGGGCGGTAGAACATCCCGGACCGCATGGATCCGTATGACGACATCACCTGATTCCTCCTTGGGTTACGCCTTCAACAACATCGCGCTGGAAATGGTTCACTTCGTGTCGAGCGCGGCGAGGCCCGGGAGCGTCTTTCCTTCGAGGAACTCGAGGGATGCACCACCGCCGGTGGAGACATGGGATACGGCCTTCTCGTACCCCGCCTGCGCGATGGCCGCGGCTGAATCGCCGCCGCCCACAATCGTCGTGGCGCCGGAGTGCGTCGCTTCGACCAGCAGCTTCGCGACCTCCATCGTGCCGTTGGCGAAGTTGGACATTTCGAACACGCCCATCGGACCGTTCCACACGATGGTTTTTGCCTTCCGCAGCTCCATGTTGATGATCTTCACGGTTTCCGGTCCTATGTCCAGTCCTCTCCACCCGGAAGGGATCTTCGTTACGGGGACCACCTTGCGCTGCGCATCATTCTCGAATCTGTCCGCCACCACGCAATCCACGGGGAGAATCAACCGCATGCGCTTTGCCTTCGCTTCTTCCAGCAGGTGTTTGGCGAGGGCGAGTTTCTCCTGTTCGACCAGAGAATCGCCAACCTCCATGCCTTGCGCCTGGAAGAAGGTGAACGCCATGCCGCCGCCGATGACCAGCGCATCGACTTTTGGCATGAGGTTCTGAATCACGTCGATTTTGCCGGAGATCTTGGCGCCCCCCAGGATTGCGATATACGGGCGTACAGGGTCGGCCACTGCGCGTCCGAGATAGTCGATCTCCTTGCGCATGAGATACCCTGCCACGGCAGGTTTCAGAAACCGGGTGACTCCTTCGGTGGAGGCATGCGCGCGATGCGCCGTCCCGAAGGCATCGTTCACATACACCTGCCCGAGAGACGCCAGCTCTCTAGCAAAGGCCTCGTCATTCTTCTCTTCTTCTGCATGAAACCGGAGGTTTTCCAGGAGGAGCACGTCTCCGGGTTTCAGGGCATCCACCGCGGCGCGCGCGGCTTTTCCCACGCAGTCTTCCGCAAATTTCACTTCGGTCTTCAGCAGTGTTCCGAGGTGCTGGGCAACCGGCCGCAGGGAGAACTCCGGGGTCGGTTTTCCCTTCGGGCGCCCGAGATGGCTCATGAGGATAACCGCGCCGCCCGCCGAGCGGATCTTCGTGATCGTCGGAAGGGACTCCACGATGCGTTTATCATCTGAGACCTTGAGATCCGGGGTCATCGGGACATTGAAATCGACGCGGACCTGCACCTTCTTACCCGCGAGTTGCACATCATCGATGGTCTTGGTGGTCATGAGTATGATCCTTGAGTTCAAAAAAAAT
>JADLEA010000028.1 GCA_020846365.1 Bacteroidota bacterium | reverse complement strand
GGGCAACTCCACCGATACGTTGTCGGATGGCGACAACGACAGCATCTACACCAAGACCATCACGTTGAACGAAGGCCAGGCGATCGAGTACAAGTACCTCAAGACCGCGAGGAGCGGCGACTGGGAATCCGTCGCGAACCGTCCCTATACTGTGCCGGTCGGCGGCGGTCCGATCCCTGTGGTCTACTTCGACAACGACTCGATCTTCAATGCACCGGTGTCGGTGAACTTCCTCTGGCAGGTGAATATGAGCGCCTACCAGACGTTGGGCTGGTTCCGACCGGACCTCCAGGATTCCCTCGAGGTGCGCGGAGGGTTCAACTCATGGGGTGGGACAAAACTCCTCCCTGTGCCCGGCGAACCAGGGAGCTATGAAGCCGCCCTCGTGTACAACGGCACTATCGGCGACGCGCTGCAGTTCAAGTACTTCATGGACGTCGACTCAGCCAGCGCGACGGCCCGGTTCCCGGGTTACCTGCACTCCGGCACCGGTGCCACGCGCGACGGATTCTGCTATGACCATCCATCGGAACGCGGCGACGGCAACCGGATCTTTGATGTGACCGGCGGCGGAAACGTCGTTGTGCCGCAGGTGTTCTTCTCCGATATCGATCCGCGCGGCCTGTTCCTGAATACCACGGACAGCTGCGTGGTGACGCTGTCGGTGAACATGAATCCGGCCAAAGCGTATGTCGATGCGTTCGTGCCGGGTGCGGACACCGTGCGCCTGATCTGGCAGGATGCCATCTGGCGGAGCGCGCAGCGCATCGCCCGGGGCGGCGGACAGTTCCCCGACATCACGATGTCGCCGGCTCCCGGCGGCGGGGACTCGATCTACCAGGCAGTCTTCACCGTGTATGGAAAGACGCACTACAACATGCAGTACACCTACCGCTACATCCATCCGGGCGGCAACGCAGTGGATCAGGGCGGCGGGCTTGGCGGACAGAATCCATACATCACCCGGTTCATCCAGCCGGTGGGTGCGAATACCTGGCCGGCATCCTATGCGGCTCCGACAGACATGTGGCAGAGAAATGCTCCCCTTCCGGGCGAGCTTGCTCCGTTCTCCACAGGTGTGGAACAGGAGCCCGAAATGGGTCTGCCGAACGAATTCGCGCTGATGCAGAACTACCCGAACCCCTTCAATCCGTCCACGCGCATCCGCTATGCCATCCCGGCACAGGCGAACGTGACGCTGAAGGTGTTCAACCTCATCGGTCAGGAAGTGGCAACCCTGGTCAACAACGAAGTGCAGGGACGCGGCAACTATGTTGCGGTGTTCGATGCACAGAAGCTGTCGACCGGCGTGTACTTCTACCGGCTTGAGGCAGGGAAGTTTGTTGAAGTGAAGAAGATGTTGCTGTTGAAGTAGTATGGGCCCCGCCGCCCGGTTGCGGCGGAGGCAGGTGTTAATGTGGCGAGGGGCATGGCGTTGTCGCCATGCCCCTCGTTTTGTACTGTGCCCCGGTCCGGGCCTGTGTGCCGGTTTACCGCACGCCCGGCCGGTTCTGCATCCTGCGTTGATACTGCTCGATCTGGTTCAGGAGATCACGCGCTTCCTGGTTCCCCGGATTGATCTGCAGAGCAAGCCCGATGTTTTCCCGCGCAGGGTCGAATTGTCCCGTCTTCGCGAGCGCCACCGCAAGAAGATACCTGGCTGTGGAAGTTGCACTGGCATCAAGCCGCGCACCGGCCCGCTGCTCCAACTCGAAGACCATACGGATCTCTTCGATCGCCTCCTGATTCCGTCCCTGCTCCAGCAGAAGAATCGCCAGCTTCATCGGAGCAAAGGGGTTGTGCTCCGTGCGGTACGAAAGCCGGTAGTATTCCTCTGCGCCCGCCGCGTTCCCCTCCATCCTGTAGTAGTCCGCCGCGCGCAGCAAGGGCTCATAGGAATAGGGCACGGCCTTCGCCACCGCAAGGCACTCCCGCCGCGCGAGCGCGTACCGCTGCTGCCGTTCGTACAACGAGGCCATGTCGTACCGTGCAAGTGACCATGCGCGGAGATTGCGCACATAGGCATAGGCAACGGCCGCCTCCGGTGTCGGGGGATGGTATGTGGCAGCCGCGCCGGTCTCCCGAAACGGCCAGTGCTGCATGAGGAGGTTCACCTTGATCGCCCCGCACAGGCTGTCGAAAGCGGAGACCGTCGAACGCTCAAAATACTCCGCATCGGTCCGCACACGGATGTTCCTCCACCGGTCGAGGGGGAACAGAAGACCGTTTTCTTGAATCGCCCCGGCCATGGCCTTGCCCATCAGGAAGTAACCGCGAAGGTTGGGGTGGAGATGTTCTGTCATCAACTCTGCTCCGATGATTCCATGGGGAGAAGCAGCTGCAAAGACGGAGTCGGTTCGGACAAGCGGAATGCCAAGTGCGGTGCATGCCGAGGCCAGGATCTCCTGGAAGTCGTCCGTGGCCCGGAACCGGAGCGCATCCAGGTCTTTTGCCCTCCGAAAGGAACGGGCTGCCGCATCGTACCACCCCAGCGCATACGCCGCCGTCGCCTGACGGAACCATGCTCCCGCGTGCGCCGAGTCCAGAGTGATTGCGGTGCCGCACCGCTCAAATGCACTGCTGGCATTACCCGCATCCATGAGGCTGTCCGCCAACCGGAGCAGTGCGGCGTGACGTGCCCTGATCACTTCGGACGAGCTCTCGGAGTAGACCGGCTGAAATGGAGGGTGCGTGCGGAGATTGCTGACGAGCGCGGAGAACATGATCGGCACGCCCCCGTCGCTGGCCGCATGAAGTATGCGCTCCAGGTTCTCCCGGTACACGTCGCGCGCTTCGTTGTAGGCGCTCGAGCCGAATGGTATGGCCGTCTGCCCGACGACGTGCTCCATGAGCGTCATCTCCTGCGTCTGGGGCATCGCCTCCGGCCCGCGGATGGAAGCGTACAGGTTGCGGGCCAGAAGGAACGTCCTGAACTGAAGCAGGCGGAGAGTCAACCGGGTCATCCATGACCCGCCGGGCATAGTCAGTGAAGAGCCGACGCCATAGACGCCGTAGAATTCGTTGTGGCCGAGATAGACGACGAAGAGATCGGGTTCATACGCCAGCAAATCCCGAACAAAGTCCAGGACCACGAAACTTCCCACCGCCGAAAGGCCGACATTGATGACCTCTATCGTGTCCCCGGGAAACATGTCCTGGAGGCGATCCGCCATGAATGACGGTGCGGTCGCGTGGAAGTCGTACGGGAAGCCCGCCATGGTGGATTCGCCCAGACAGAAAATCCTGCGTGTCCGCGGGCCTTTGTGAAGCTGAAATGTCTGGTCCCGGGGCTCAGGGACAAAGATGCTCGAGCCGGGAAAGTAGCGCTTCGCAACGCCCCGATTAATGGAGTGGTATTCCTTGCCAGCAACAGTCCTCCTCACCACAAGGTCGAGGTTCCCTCCGTATCCGGCCAACCGGAGGCCCGCCTCAAGCAGGAAAAGCATGACCAGGGGAATCGAGAGAAGGATGATCCAGAAGACCCTTCTTCTGGTTGGCGAAAGGCTCTCCCCATGCCTCCTTCCGGCTGTTCCATTCTCTTTCGGCGCCTGATGACGGGACATCATGGCATCCCCTCAAGCTGTCTCAGGAATTGCTCGGCCGGCAGGAACCCCGGGTTTTCGGAGAGCACTTGTTGAAGCCGCTGGCGCGCAGCCGGGACGTTTCCGGACGCATAATACGCCCTCGCGAGCAGGAAAGCGGACTGAATCCGCGCTTTCGAGTCCGGCGCCAGGGCGAGGGCATTCTGCAGATACGACAGTGCGGTGTCAGCGTGACCGTCTTCGAGCGCAAGCGCGCCCAGGGAGTTGAATGCAAAGTGTGTGCGCTCGACGTCGAGCGATCGCCGGAGAATTGCGCCGGCAGATGCGGCCTTGCCCGTGCGCGCATAGAGGTCGCCCAGGAGAAGATAGGCCGACACGTTCACGGGGAGGACTCGGATCAGGGTCTGATATTCCCGCTCGAGCCCATGAAGACTGTTGGTGCGTCTGTAGAACTCTGCGGCGGCGACATGTGCCTCTTCCCACGAAATCATCGCACGCGTCAAACGGTCTGCGATTTGACCGATCTCGTCGGCCGGAGAAAAACCGGACGGCTGTGTGGAAGAGGGCTTGAACGGCCACCCCGAGGTCAACTGGGCGATCCTTCGTGAGGCCGCACGCGCATCGAGCTCCGTCAGTCGTGTGTCGTTCCAGTGAGTGGGCTCGGGGATCGTGTCGTGCGCTTCCCATTCCTCTGCCGTTGCAAGCAAACCTGCCTCTCGCATGG
>JADLEA010000027.1 GCA_020846365.1 Bacteroidota bacterium | reverse complement strand
GTCCCCTTTTTCCAGTAGAGTCCGCCGATGATCACCGCTCCCGAGCCGCCGGTGAAGATTGCGCCGGTGATGGCGAAGAAGAGGAAGATGTATTCGCTCTGTTGGAAGATCATGCTGAAGAAGAAGATGAAGATGCACACGCCGATGATCGAGAGGCGCAGGACGCGGATGTGTTCCTTGGGCTCGAAGGGCTTGTTGCGGAACGGCATGACGACATCCTGAATGAAGATACTTCCCCACGAATGGAGATACGCATCATGCGTCCCGATCGTCGCCATGAGCATGACCGCGGTCAGGGCGCCCATGAGTCCTATCGGGAGCAACGAAGCAAGGACGAGAGGCACGGTGAGCTGCGTGCGGAGGGCGTTGGTTTCAAGACCCTGGAGCACGCCGTTGACGTGCGCGGCTTCGCCCGTGAACGCGGGATGGTGAAGCACGGTATACGCGACCACCGGAATGAACACTAGCATAAGCCATTTGGGGATGTCGCGATAGTTGCCGAGCACCTCGCCCATCTTCGCTTCATGGGCGCTCTTGGCTGAGGAGTTGTAGCCCTGAGTCCCCTGCCACGACATCTTGCCGTAGATGACGCCCGCCATGCCGATCAGGAAATACCAGAGGTTGAAGTCCTTCACCTGGCTGGTGTGGTAAGGGTTGATGAGCGAGGCGTCAGGCGGGGCGGTCGTGACGGCCATAAAGATCTGATCCCACCCGACGAGCACGAGGAAGTAGATCACGATGACCAGAAAAACCGTATTGGCCAGGATACCCTGAATGAACTCCGTGATGAGCACGGCGACCTGTCCGCCCGCAAACACGAAAAAGAGCGCAATGCTCAGGAAGAGGATCATTACCAGGGGGAACGTGCCGACGCTGATGCCGAGGATGCTCACGCTGAGCGGCAGGCCGCAGAAGTAGATGAAGAAGCGCGCGCCCACCGCGGGAAAGATGCCAAAGTTGACGACGCCGGAAACGAACGCCAGGAGGCCGGCGTAGATCCTGAAGCGCCGGCTGTAGCGAATCTCGAAGAACTGCGCCATCGTGAGCGCCCGGGTTTGCCGGAACCGGTAGATCACCCAGCCGGAGACCGTGATGAGGAGAAGCACGATGCCCATGGTGAACTCCCACCAACGCAGACTGAAGCCCGCCACATAGTTCATCTCCCACATACCCACGATGGTGATGGAGCCGAGCTGTGACATCCCCTGCGAGACGGTGATCAGATAGCGCCCGGCCGTTCGCCCGGCCGAGAGAAAATCCGCGACGCTTTGCATATACCGGCGGCTTCCCGCCACAACCCCCACAAGAAAGACCATCGACACGACAACGATGGCCCAATCGATAAAAGTCATACGCGATGTCCTCGCTGAGTTGTCAGGTGCCGCGCATTCGGAAGGCCAGCGTTGAGCAGTGCCGGACGGCGGTCATGGAGTGTCAGGATGAGCTCACCGAAAAGCGTGTTTGCCCAGGCGAACCACGCCCGCGTAAAGCGCGCAGGGTCGTCCTTGTGGAAGGACTCATGCATGAATCCCGTGCCGCCGTGAGTCCGCGTGAGCTGTGCAAGACACTGAAGGATTTCCTGGTCGTCCTTTGCCGTGAACGCTCGCATGATGACGGACATGGGCCAGATCATATCGAGCCCGACATGCGGACCTCCTATTCCCTCCCCCGCTGTGCCCCGGAAGAAATACGGATTGTCTTCGCTCAGGACAAAACGGCGTGTGCGATCATACACGGGATCATTCTCCGGCACACAGCCGAGGTACGTGAGGGAGAGCAGGCTGGGAATATTTGCGTCGTCCATGCACAGCGCGTTACCGAATCCATCGACTTCGTACGCAAAGATCTTCCCGTGGGATCCATGGCTCACGATGCCGAAGTTCAGGATTGCCTCTTCGATCTCGTCCGCAAGTCCGGTGCAGCTGCGCGCGAAGTCCTTGTCGCGCAGCGCTGTCTGAACGATATCTGCCAGCTGCCGTAACGCGTTAATCGCAAACACGTTAGAGGGAATCAAAAAGGGAAACACGCAGGCATCATCGGAAGGCCGGAACGCGGAATGCACGAGACCGCAGGGGCGCGAGGGATTGCCGTAGCCAGAGAGAGGCACGGTGTCATATGCCACACCCGTCACCCGCTGGAATCTGTACGGACCCGGACCTTCCTTGCGCTGTTGCTCACGGAATGTCCGGACGATCGCTCGCATCGCATTCAGCCATTCTGCGTCAAACACCGAAGCGTCGCGCGTCGACGTCCAGTAGCCGTGTGCGAGACGCACGGGATAGCACAGCGAATCAATCTCATATTTCCGCTCATGCAGGCCGGGTTGCATCGCTGTGAGATCGCTTTCCCACTGGCTTCCCGTAGGACCCGCATTGAATGCGTTGGCATACGGGTCCAGCAGGATGCATCGCGCCTGACGGTGGATGAGTCCCGCGATGAGCCGCTGCAGGCCGGCGTCGCCGTGAGCGAGAGGCACATACGGCCATACCTGTGCCGAGGAATCGCGCAACCACATTGCATCGATATCGCCGGTGATCACAAACGTGTCCGGTTTCCCGTCCGCTTCGCCGACACGTACCGTCGTATCAAGCGTGTTGGGAAAACAATTCTCAAAGAGCCATGCGAGTTCTTCGTTGGCGATCGATTGCTTGACCTCGCGTATGCGTGCTTCGACGGCTTCGCTGACGAAGGCACGCTTGTCGACGGGGGGACGCTGTGTCGCTTTCATCATGATGCGTGAGACCGATATGCTGTCGTGGTGGAGAGCAATATAGCCATACTTCCGGAATTTGCAACAGCGTGATGTCGAAAAATTTTCATCTTGCGTCGATTCTCATTTTGCAGTATCGTGTGACTCACAACCCCTGACCACTCACCACGCGGCACGTACGGAGAACACGCCATGCCCAAGCGCCGATCACGACCGAAGACCACCGCAAAGACCCGTCTGAGTCTTGCGGCGCTCCTTCTCACCGGAACTACCGCATCTGCGCAGATGCAATCAGAAAACGAAACGGATCCCGCGGTGCTGCGGCGGATCGAATGGTTTCGCGATCAAAAATTCGGCCTGATGATGCATTGGGGCCCGTATAGCCAATGGGGAATCGTGGACTCCTGGTCGCTCTGCAGCGAAGATGAGCCGTGGTGCCAGCGCACCATGGACAACTACGTGGAGTACTGCAAGCGTTACGAAGAATTGCCGAAGACGTTCAATCCGGTGGAATTCGACCCTGCGGGATGGGCCGCAGCCGCGAAGAGCGCCGGTATGCGGTATATGGTCTTCACCACCAAGCATCACGATGGTTTCTGCATGTTCGACACCAGGCAAACGGACTATCGCATTACCGACCCCAGCTGCCCTTTCCACACTCATCCCCGGGCAAACATCACCAAAGAGATCTTCACGGCATTCCGGAAGGAAGGGTTCGGGATCGGGGCCTATTTTTCCAAGCCCGATTGGCATAGCCCATGGTACTGGGCGCCGTACTGGGCGCACGCCGACCGGAATGTGAACTATGATATCACGAAGCATCCGGACAAATGGAAGGCATTCTGCGAGTTCACATACAACCAGATCGATGAGCTGGTCAGCGGCGGCTATGGTGCCGTGGATATCCTGTGGTTCGACGGGGGATGGGTCCGGCCGGACAACAAAAAGCAGGATATCAATATGGCAGGCATCGCGGCAATGGCCCGTTCCTACAATCCCGGCATGCTTATCGTAGACCGGACCGTCACGGGACGCTACGAAAACTACCGCACGCCCGAGCAGGAAGTGCCTGACAAACCCCTTGAGTATCCATGGGAAACGTGCATGACGATGGGAAATTCCTGGTCGTACGTGCCCCACGATACATACAAGTCCGCCTCCCGGCTCATTCACCTGCTCGTGGACATCGTGGCAAAGGGCGGGAATTTCCTCCTGAACATCGGTCCCGATTCGAAGGGGAATCTTCCTCCGGAATCTCTGCAACGGTTGAAAGAAATCGGGGAGTGGATGAAGGTGAATGGCAGTGCCATCTACGGAACCCGGCCTGTGAAACCCTACAAGGAAGGAAAGATCTGTTTCACGCAAGCGGAGCGCGGAGCCGTATACGCAATCTATCTCGCGGACGAGGCCGAATCGGAAATGCCCGCTTCCATCTGGCTGCAATCCGTAGCCCCGCGGGCGGGAAGCACGGTGCGTTTGCTCGGTGCCAAAGAGCCGCTGAAGTGGGAGAAAAACGGCATGGGCGTTGTCATTCAGGTGCCGCCGGCATTCAGGATGAATGCGCCCACGAAGTACGCTTGGGCCTTTGCGATCGAAAAACCGGAGAAATAGTCTGCTCCGACGCAGGGACCGCGTTCACTCCCAGTCCCATCCGGTGAATGCGGTTTCCTGTAGACTTTGCGGATCAAGAACCACGTGCCGGATCCTCTGCCGTTTCCATGTGTAGGTGACATGGACCATGCCGTCACGTGTCTGGATGACAGCAGGATACGAGAACTCCTGGTCGGCTTCCCGCTCCAGCACGGCGGCCCGCTTCCATTCAACACCATCACGCGAGACTGCGATGTTGAGCATCTCACGGCCCACGCTCCAGTCCGCGGGCGAGTTCTGGCTGTGGTTGTACACTACCAGCATACGCCCGTCCTTCAACGTAATGCCATCGATACCGGAATTCGCACACCAGAAATCCAGCAACTTCATCTTGCTCCAATGCAGGCCCCTGTCGGCGGATTGCATCACGAACATGCGGTCCTGCCGGGTCCTCCCCACCGCCAGCAGCGTGTCCATGCCCTTCCGCAAAATGCTCGGCTGGATGGCTTCAATCTCCGCCGGGTCATTGAACGGTCCACTCCGTTCCCACGTCACGCCCAGATCCCTCGTACGTTCAAGCCACACCTGCCATCCGTCATGTTCGGTGCTGGAGGGGCACAGGATTTCCCCGTCTTCGAATTCCAGCGGTTTGTTCTTGACGGGCCCGATGATGTTCAAGGGCAATCGCACCGGAGCAGACCACGTTTGCCCGCGATCACTTGACGTGGTCAGCATTCCCCACCACGCACGGGGGTTCGGGCCGGCCTTGTAGAACAGCATCAGCGGCCCGGAGCGGGATTGGTGGAGAACGGGGTTCCACGATGGATACACTTGACCGTCTTCCCCCGCACCGTCCGCAACACGCATCGGGAGACTCCATCCTGCCCCCGATTTCCGCGAAAGCCAGATGCCGACGTCATCGGCTCCTTCGTGAGTCCCGCCGAACCATGCGACCAGCAACTCCCCCTCCACTTCCACGATCGTGGAGGCATGGCACTGCGGTGTCGGAGGACTCACGGCAATGAATTCAACGCTGAGGATCGCGTTCTGCATCGATTGTTCGTCCATCACGGGTGCGCATGACGACGCAAGCACAAGGGCTGCGGTGATCAGCTTCACTGTGACACCACCTTGAGGAAACCCCTCAAGCGGATATCCGCCGAAGAGCTTCCAATCATGATCTTGAAATCTCCCGGTTCCACGACGCGCCTCATCAACCCGTCAAGCATGGAGAGATGTTCAAACCCGAGATCGAACGTGACGCGCTGCGATGCTCCCGGGCGCAGGGTGATCCTCCTGAATCCCCTCAGGTCCATCACAGGCCTCGTCCTCGTTGCGACAAGGTCGCGAATGTAGAGCTGGACCACCTCGTCTCCCGTGACCTCGCCGGCGTTCGTTAGCGTGAAGCTCACCTGCGCGGTTCCATCGGCGGGTATCTCGCTGGGAGTGATCCTAAGGTCACTGTACGTAAACGAGGTATAGCTGAGACCGAAGCCGAAGGGAAAGAGCGGTTTCCCGCTGAGGTCCAGATAATCATCGCCCCTGCCCGTGGGTTTGTGGTTGTAGTACAGCGGCACCTGCCCCACCGCCTCCGGGAACGTGATGGGAAGCCGTCCGCCGGGACTGTAGTCGCCGAAAAGAACCTCGGCAACCGCGATGCCGCCGGCTTCCCCCGGATACCAGACGTCCAGAATCGCGTCCGCTTTGTCGATCCAGGAAGTCATGGTGACCGCGCTGCCACCGACAATGACAACGATCAGCGGTTTTCCGTTCCTGGCAATACGCCGGATCTGTTCTTCCTGCCGGCCTGGCAGAGCCAGGTTGGATCGATCTCTGAACTCTCCCTCTTCGATTCCTGCGACGACAATAGTCGCTTCGGAGAGCGCGCTAGCCTCCACCGCGTCTGCGATTCTCTTCTCGTACACGGGAACTCCTTCATCCCACACCAGGCGACACCGGACATTCCCGACACCCTCATGAAACTCCATGCGGAGCGGATAGCGCCGGCCTTCCACGAATTGCACCGGGACGGTGGTAAGAGCAAATCCCCGTTTCTGCCAGCGGTCGATGATCAGTTTCCCGTCAAGATACAGGCGATAGCCATCGTCTCCCTCCACGCCGATTCTGACTTCCCCCGTGCGCGGTGCGACGATATTGCCGCTCCAGCGGACCGAAAACCAATCCGCGTAAATAGCGGGGTCGGGGGAAAACAACGTCCATTGGAAATCGATTTTGACGTCGGACCGGGTGAGGGCCGGCTTCCCGGCCATATCCAGGTTGTTGAAATACTCCCCCGTAACCCCTGGTCCGCCTTCAGGTGACACAAGAAAGGCGGGCGGGACGGTGACGAAACTCGTATCGATTCTTCCACATCCCGGTGCATAGCGCACGGTCACGTTTGAACCCACCCGCTCCCGTATCGCATCCAGGATGCTTGTTGTCCTGATTCCGGGTCCGCTGTATCCTCCCAGCCTGGCCTCAATGGCATCCGTCCCAACGACTGCAATGGATTTCAGGGTTGGTTTGAGAGGAAGCGCGCGGTCTGTGTTCTTCAGGAGCACGATCGATTCGCGCGCGGCCTGAAGAGCGATCGCCCTATGATCGGGATGTCCGTTCCAGACGTCTGCCTCGGAGGGGTCAACGTACGGGTCTTCGAAGAGTCCGAGTCTGAACTTCGCTTTCAGCACCCGCCCAATCGCATCGTTCACTGCACCAGTATCGACAAGCCCCCGCACGAAAGCGTCGAGGTACGGCACGTGGTGTTCGTAATCTGTCTGGAAGATGACATCCAGTCCCCCTTCGATCGCGCTTTTTCCCGCCTCCTGCCGGTTCGTGACCGTGTGCTGCAGGTCCAGGATGCCGCCCACAGCACCGGCATCGGCAATCACGAAACCCTCAAACCCCCATTCTTTTTTCACTTTCTCACGGAGGAGCCAGGGGTTTGACGAACAGGGCGAGCCGTCCAGTGAGTTGTACGCGCTCATGAACGACGTGGCATTTCCCCTTTTCAGGGCGGCATGGAACGGGGGGAAGTAGATTTCCTCCAGGGTGCGCTCGTTGAAGTCGATCGGGTAACTGTCGCGGCCACCGTCGCCGACGTTAGCTATCAAGTGCTTTGGCGTGACCACGACACCCAGCTGCTCGATGTTTTTCACGTAGACAGCCGCAAACTCGGCCATCAGGAACGGATCCTCCCCGTATGTTTCCTCGACTCTTCCCCACCGGACATCGCGTGCGATATTGATCACAGGGCAAAGAACGTCTCGAATTCCCCTGGATCGCGCTTCGCGCCCAATCGCTGCGGCCGTCTTTCCGATCAGCTCCACATTCCACGTCGCCGCGAGTCCGATCGACTGCGGGAAGGCCGTCGCTTGTTCCCGCACAAGCCCATGCAAGGCTTCGTCGAAGGGAATGATCGGAATGCCAAGTCGCGTCTCCTCCACAAAAAACTTCTGAATCGCGTTGATTTTCTCCGCAGTGGTCCTCGCAATGCCCTTATCCTCATACTGCAACATCTGTTCGGCGTCAGAGGTTTTGCCCCCACGATCCCGAATATTCAGCCCGAATATTCCGTGTTGGTACTTCTCCTTGCCGTCCGACAGATCACCGGGAACCATGAAAAGCTGCCAGAATTTCTCCTCCATCGTCATCCTTGAGAGGAGATCCTTGGCACGAACCTCGACCGCCAAATCCGGGTTCGTGTACGGTAGCGTGTTCTGGGCGAAGGCCGCCGGGAGGGCAGCAAGACCGAAACCAAGTCCACACGCGATGACACATCGGCGAAAAGTTGTCACGATGCACTCCGCAGACAGATGAGGGGTTGACTTTGAATTGCAGTTGCGTTACGTATGCACAGTCCTGACGCGAGGGGCAGCCGCGCAGGCGCAAGATACAGCTTTCTCCTCTACGACGCCAATCATATCGATGAGCGAAAAAAAAAGTTTCGCAAGCTCGACCATAATCACATCGACTGCGTATATTGGAACACGACGCGCCGTGCGGCAGGGACATGATCCTGCGCAGTGCGACAGCTCGATGCGTCGCGCGACAATGACATGGTGCAGCGCAACGCGCACACATGACGCACCACTCAGTGAAGGCAGAAGGAGACTGCGATGAGGTACGGGCACTTTGATGACGAGCACCGGGAGTACGTCATCGATCGTCCGGACATTCCCGTGTCATGGACGAACTACCTGGGCGTGCGGGATCTGTGTACGGTGATCTCGCACAACGCAGGCGGCTACACCTTCTACAAGACTCCCGATCATCATCGCATCACCCGTTTCCGGCAGAACGGCGTTCCGCTGGACCGGCCCGGTCACTATGTCTACAT
>JADLEA010000026.1 GCA_020846365.1 Bacteroidota bacterium | reverse complement strand
GCGAGATGTGCAACAGAAGTGTCGATCGTGATCACGAGATCCAGAACTGAAAGCGCGGCTGCGGTGTCTCCGAAATCGCATATCTGAGGAGAAAGATCACCCGGCCTCAACGCGGCGGGCACCGTCTGGAGATCCTGCACCGCATCCCCCATTTGGAGACTCCACACGCTGGTTCCGGAAATGCCCAAGAGCGGCATCAGGCTGGCCAGGGGGCAAGATCGCTTCCGCAACGACGGCAGATGATTCTTTCCCGACCACACCACCCCCACTTGGAGTCCGCTTCCACGAAGTCGCCGGGTCCACTGGCGGACGTCATCGGTTTCCGGCGCGAGATAGGGAACCGCGCACGGAATGGTTGCAAGCGTGGTCCGGAATATGCGTGGGAGACTCATCATGGGCACATGCACATCGAAGGAAGGCAGCGCAGCTCCGTGCGGAACGACGGCGGAGACCCCCTCGACATGCCGGAGCAGGCGGATGAGTTCACGCTGGCATTCCAGAACAACCCTCGCGCCGGTCTTCAATACTTCGGGCACAAAGCGCACGAACTGGATCGTATCACCGAAGCCCTGTTCTGCATGAATGAGAATCGTTTTGCCGTCACTATTCTCCCCTTCCCAGCGGGGTTGCGCGAACGGGCGCACGGGACTGGTGAAGTCTGCACGCCGCCAGCGCCATTCATATTCCTCCCAACCTCGCACATACTCCCCTTCCTGCAGGAGGAGCTGCGCGATGTTCCAGTGCGGCTCGGGAAAATCGGGTCGTAGCGCAATCGCCATATCGTAGGAACTCTTCGCGCCTTCGTAGTCTCCGCGGGCTCTCAGCACATTCGCCAGATTGTTGTGCGCATCCGGGAGAGAGGAGTCGAGAGCGATGGCGCGTCTCAACGCCTCTTCGGCCCGGGAGAGCTGGTTCTGCTCGTACAACGCCGAACCCAGATTACAGGCGATCGCCGCGTTTCGGGGATCAAGTTCTGCCGCCCGGTCAAAGGCCTGAATGGCCTCGGGCAGATCCCCCTGCTGCTGCAGACAGACACCGAGGTTGTTCCATGCCGGGGAAAGGCCGGGTTGCTGGTGGAGGATTCGGCGATACACATCTATTGCATGCTCCTTCAGACCCGAACTGCTCAATGCATCGCCATATGCCATCAGTGCCGCAAAATCATGCGTCATTGTCTGATGCATGCGGGGGGATTGTGGTACCGCCCTCCTGCTCCTTGAAAACCTGAACGGTCGGATAGTGTCCGCCCGGCGCGCTGGAGGCGTGAACTTCGCTGCGACACCATTCAGGGCGGTCTCGACCTCATCGAAAACACTGCCCCACTCTCCACGACGCCTTTGGCGGAAGATGCGCATGGAAGGATACCACGGCGAGTCGTTGCGTGCCAGCATCCACCGCCAGTCCGGCGCAAACGGGAGCAGGACCCACACATGTTTCCCCATCGCGCCGGCCAGGTGCGCAACGGCGGTGTCGACAGTGATGACAAGGTCCAGGGTGCTGATCAGGGCCGCAGATTCAGAGAAATCCGTCATGTGCCGCGTGAAATCGATCAGATGCCCGTTCCGGACGATGTCCGGCATATCCGTCAGGCCGGTCTGCAGCGACACCCAGACGGTATTGGGCGTGTGCAGGAGTCGTTCGAACCAGACCGGGGGACACGAGCGGTTGTGATCATTCTTGTGGCGCGGATTGCCCGCCCATACGACGCCGATCCGCATACCGCGCCCGTGTGCCTGAATGCGATCCTTCCAGGCATCCACCTTTGAGCTCTCCGGGAACACGTACGGCACTGCTAAGCCGTACGACCCTTGATCCATAATCCTCGCGAGATGCGGTACGCTTAACAAGGAAGTCCAGATTTCGTGGGGGGGCAGGGTTTCGCCACGTGCGATCACCGTATCGACTCCCGGGGCCGAGCGCACCAGCGAACAGAGTTCGGGCGGACATTCAACGAGAACCCGGGCTCCACGGTCATGGAGTTGGCGGGCGAAGCGGACAAACTGAATGGTGTCTCCCAGCCCCTGTTCGGCCGAGAGCAGAATGGTCTTGCCGAAGACTGATTTTCCGTCCCAGCGCGGTATCGTGCTCTCGCGCAACGGGTTCGCACGGTCGGTGGTGGCGAACCGCCATTCGAACTCCGCCCACCCCTCCGAGAACGCACCTTTCAAAAGAAGTATCAGGCTCCGATTGTAGTGCAGGTCAGGATACGAGGGATCGATTGCGAGGCCGACCGATGTCACCGCGGTGGCATCATCCAGATGTCCGAGAGCCTGCAAGGTGACGGCCAGGTTGTTGTACATGCGGACATCATCGGGTTTGAGTCGTATCCCGGTGCGAAAGCACTGCTCTGCCTCCTCCAGGTTTCCCAGGGCATTGCAGGCATTCCCGAGGTTGTACCAGGCATCGGCATCCGCAGGTTGAAGGGCAACAACGTGGCGCAGCGCCTCGACCGCCTCAGGAAAAGCGCAGAGCTCTTTGAGTGCCTTGCCCAGATTGAAATACGCGTCGGCGTATGCCGGATCGATCACAACAGACTTCCGGAACAACTCGGCCGCCTCTTTGGTCTCGCCTCTCTGAACAGCTCGCAATCCGAGCACGTTCAAGGCCTCCGCTTGGGAAGCAGCCGGCGCACTGTGCCGGAGTCCCTCTGCATGCCGGGCTTCGGGTGTGTCGCTCATGATTTGCCCCTTGACAATCGCGTCTCAAGCATGACGGCGCACTGTCGGATGACTTCCTGCCAATCTCCATGCCGGGGTTGCCGGACGAGGTGCATCGATGGATACCATGCGGTCGTGGTGCCGCCCAGCCCCCATCGCCAATCGTGCGGTTTCGACAATAACAGCCAGACTTCTTTTCCCATACCCCCCGCAAGATGCGCTACCGCAGTGTCAACGGAAATCACCAGATCCAGACTGTTGATCAGTGCGGCGGTATCAGCGAAGTCGTTCAGCTCAGAGGTCCAGTCCACGCCAACCGCCGCAAATGGAGACGATGCAAAGGCCCTTCCTGCTACACCCTTCTGAAGATTCACGAACACGGCGCCAGAAAATGAGGCCAGCGGAACAATCTCCCGAAAAGGAATCGAACGATAACCACCTTCAGGATTCGATGCGCTTCCTGACCAGACGATCCCAACCCGCAGCCGCGATGAATATTCGCGCAGGCGTGCGTCCCACCTTTCACTCAGGGCCGGATGCGCAGAGAGATATCCCGGCCAGCGCTGAACGCTACCGCTGTCGCCGGTGACAAACGGGACGCTCAAGAGAGGTACTTGACAATCATGTTGCGGAAGTGCCCCGCGCTTGCTAACCACATCCTCGATCCCCTCCATCCCCCGAACCAATCGGTGCAGGGCCTCATCGCACTCAAGAATAACCCGCCCTCCCGCAGCGACGATCCGGGGGAGATAGCGAAGGAAGTGTAGCATGTCCCCGAATCCCTGTTCCGTCCACAACAGCAGGCGCTTGCCTGCGAGAGATCCGCCATCCCACCGGGGCGCCGTGTACCGGCGGAGCAGGGCCTGAAACTCGGGCTTCTTCCAACGCCACTCATATTCAGCCCAACCACGGAGGAAGTCCCCCCGGTGCAGCAGCGCATGCGAAAGGTTCCAGTGCGCCTCAACATTCGTCGGATCGGCAGTTAATGCCCGGGAGTATTCGACGATCGCCTCCTCATGCCGGCCCTTGCGATAGTAGACGAGTCCCAGATTATTGTGCGTCTTCGCCGCATCGGCTCCGAGGGATAGAGCCGTACGGAAATGCTGCTCGGCCTCCTCCAGATTCCACATATCGCAATGCGTCAATCCCACGTTGTACTCGGCGTCCGCATACCCCGGATCCAGTCTCAACGCCTCGCGGAATGCGGCTTCGGCCCCGGTGTGCTTCCGGCATTGCCGGAGGAGATTGCCCAGGCTGTTCCAGCCATCAGCTCGCGCCGGATCACGTTCAAGAAGGCGCCGGACACTCCGCAGCCCTTCCTCCGGGCGGTCCATTTGGCGGCAGACCACGGACATCAGATACAGCGCATCCGGATGATCGGGCGCCTCCCGGAGTATCCGCTCGTACAGTTGTCTGGCATGTTCAAGGTTTCCGGCCCGATGAGAGTCGAATGCCTCCGTCAGCAATCCATCGGTTCGCCCGGTATGCACGCTAGCCGGGCGATGCTCCGGCAATCCTGAGAGTTCCCGGACCACTCGCTCTATAACGCCGTCCCAATCGCCGGGATGCGATTGCCGGAACAGCCGCATTTCGGGGTACCAGGGAGAATCGTCCCGCCCGAGCATCCAACGCCAATCGGGTGCGAACGGGAGAAGCACCCATACCGGTTTGCCGAGTGCCCCGGCAAGATGAGCCACCATCGTATCAACGGTGATCACAAGATCCAGCTGACTGAGCAGGCCAGCGGTCGCAAGCACATCCTGAAAGTCTTCGCTGTGATCGACAAACGGAGCGCCGGTTTCCGGAAGCAATCGGGGGTCGAGCCGTTCCTGGTGCAGATTGTAGAACACCGCACCCTTCATCGCGAGGAGCGGCTTCAGCGCGTCTAGGCTGAGCGAACGCTTCCGGTCGTTGTCATGGGTTCGACTCCCGAACCAGGCCAGGCCAATGCGCGTACCCCGCGGATCCTGCTCCAGGTTCGCCTTCCAGAAGGAGGCAAGTGTCTCGGGCACGGAGAGATATGGCACAGCAGCCGGAACGTTGTCTGGCCGCGTTCGCGCGAGCCGCGGGAGCGAGAGCACGGAGCAGTGTGCATCATGGACGGGCCATGGCTCTCCGCGGGGGATTACCTTTTCGATCCCTTGGAGAGTCCGGAACAACCCGGCGAGCGCGGCCGGCGCTTCCACCAGCACGTGTGCCCCCTGAGCGCCCAGCAGTGGCGCATACCGGATGAACTGTATCGCGTCGCCCAGTCCTTGTTCACAGTGCACAAGAAGTTTCCTGCCGCCGGGAGGCGTCCCGTCCCAGACGGGTGTGTCAAAGGTTCTTCGGTCCGGAGGATCCGGGAGCTGCCAGCGCCACTCGTACTCTTCCCAGCCCTGCTCCCAATCCCCGTTAAGGAGATGGATGAACGAGAGTCCCCAGTGCGCCTCAGCCGAATGCGGATCACGGGCGAGCGCTTGCCGATAGAGCCGTTCCGCCTCCTCCAGATCGCCGGCTTCTCTGTGGAGTTTTGCGAGGTTGTTAAGCGGGCTGACATACTCCGGCTTGCATTCGTGGGCCCGTTGATACGCGCATATGGCCGCCGCAAGCATTCCCGTGTCCGCCAGCGCATTCCCCAAGCTGTTCAAGGCCTCTGCAAACGCGGGTCGGAGAGCTACCGCCTTTTCCAAGGCCCTTAGCGCTTCCGTCGGATTCCCCATGCCGCGCAATGCGTTGCCGAGGTTGCAGTGTGCATCGGCAGAGGCGGGGTCGTAGTCCAGCGCAGTCCGGCATGCGGTTGCTCCCCCTGCGAAATCTCCGCTTCGTACAAGAGCCATTCCCAGGTTGCTCCACACACCCGGCTGATCGGGCCGGACCCGCAAGGAAGCCTGAAAGCAGTCGATCGCTTCGGACCATCGGCCGTGTTCCAGCAGAAGCAGGCCGAGATTTGACAGTGCCGCCGCATATTCGGGGGCTACCTCTATGGCCCTGCGAAAGTATCGTTCCGCCTCACTCAGACTATGCCGCTGATAGGCGATCACCCCGAGGAGATGGAGGGCGTCGACATGATCCGGCTCATGGGCAAGGATCTCCGCATACAACGCCTGTGCTTCGTCCAGATGACCGCTACGGTGCGCCTGGAGCGCCTGCGCTATGGAGGCGTGCGTCGTCATCGGCCAAGGGTCCGGTACTTTCGATCTCTGCAGTCGCTCGCGGTCATTCGTTTGCCAACCTGCTCTTCTGACAAATGAACATGTAGTATACGTCCGGTCCGGCCGGGGGCGAAAACTCAAACTCATTGCTCCACATTACCCTGAAGCCGCACCGTTCGAGAAGCGACATCCATGCGCTCTGGGGAAGTGTGCTGTAGTGGTTGACGTTCGATTCATGGTGTGAAGCGGTGTCCGGTGCCGGCACTTCCAGGTAGAGAAACCCGTCTTCGCGCAGGACACGGCGGAATCCATGCAGCGTAACAAAAGGCATGACGCTGTGCTCAAGGCAGTGACGTGCCCACACAAGATCGAACTCCCCCGGTGAGAACTCGAGAAACGACTGGTCCATCTTGTACACTTCATGGCCGTGGTCGCGGCAAACGCGGATATCTTCGTCGTTGATGGTAATCCCGACCGCGTGATAGCCCTCGCTCCGCAAGAGATCCAGAGCCGGCCCCTGACCGCAACCGACATCCAGTACACGCCCGGGTTTGGC
>JADLEA010000025.1 GCA_020846365.1 Bacteroidota bacterium | reverse complement strand
GCCGGTTCTGGCGGCATTCCATATCACACCATCTCGGGATAGATGTGCACGATGTGGGGGTGATGGACACTCTACGTGCCGGGATGGTGGTGACGGTGGAACCGGGCCTGTACATACCCGTGGATGACACGACTGTTACTTCCGGGTACCGGGGGATAGGGGTGAGGATCGAGGACGATGTTCTCGTGACGCGGTCGGGCTGTGAGGTTCTCAGTGACCGGATTCCGCGGAGTCCTGATCAGATAGAAGAACTGATGAAGGCAGGCGGCGTCGGGCGGCAACGAGGGCCGAATCGTCCCGGCACTCGATGAGTCCGTTATTGGAACTAGATGACTACGGCTGAAGTTTTCACTTGACTTTGTGATATGATTATGATATCATATCAATATCACAAGGGAGACAGTGAAATGGACGCAATTCAAGAATTCCAGGCCAGAAAGACGAATGGTTTTCTGGCCCTTTTTATTGTTCTTTTGGTCTGGGCGGCCGCAACCTGGTTGCTGGTGGACGTTATCCGCACCGAAGAACCTGCTCTGCTCTGGATCGATGTCCCATTGTTCCTTATCGGGTCCCTGGTTCTCGGCGGATTCTACGTCGTGCAGCCAAACGAAGCCCGGGTGCTCGTGTTTTTCGGCAGGTATATCGGCTCGGTCCGGGAATCAGGATTCTGGTTCTCCAACCCGTTCGCCGTCAAGAGACATGTCTCGCTGCGCATCCGCAACTTCAACAGCGAGAGACTCAAGGTAAACGATCTGCAGGGCAACCCGATCGAAATCGCGGCGGTTATCGTCTGGCGAGTTGTGGATTCGGCCAAGGCGCTGTTCGACGTGGAGAATTACGAAGGGTTCGTTGCCATTCAAAGCGAGACTGCCATCCGGGCCATGACCTCGCATTACCCGTATGACGCGCATGTGGAAGGTCAGGCGTCACTCCGCGGCAATCCCGGCGAGGTGTCGGATGCGCTCCGCGCACAAGTTGAAGCCCGCCTGGAAGTTGCGGGGGTCGAGATACAGGAAGCGCGGATCAGCCACCTGGCATATGCGCCCGAAATCGCTCAGGCCATGTTGAGGCGCCAGCAGGCGGAAGCGATTGTGGCAGCCAGGCAAAAGATCGTCGAAGGTGCGGTCGGGATGGTGGAAAGCGCTCTGAAAATGTTGAGCGACCAGAAGATTATTGAACTGGACGGGGAGCGGAGAGCGGCAATGATCAACAACCTGCTCGTCGCCCTGGTCTCGGAACATGAAATGCAACCTGTGATAAACGCCGGGACGCTTTATTGATGAGCGAGAAGAAGCGCTTTCTCCTCCGCGTGAACGGGGATTTGTACGAGGCGATGGAAAAATGGGCGGCGGATGAACTGCGGAGTGTCAATGCGCAAATAGAATTCCTCCTCGTGGAAGCCGCTCGAAAAGCCGGGCGGCTCCCACTGAAAAGTCCCCCGGCCGAAGGCCACAGCCGTCCCCCAAGGCCCTCCGGCACTCAGCCGGAGTAGTCACCGTTACCACCGTTCACCCTCCTCCGGCCTTGCACCTGTCTTCCTCAAACCCTGCACTCGACTTCTTCCGGCTTCGCTCTCGTCCTCACCCGGCTTCGCTCTCGTCCACACTTGGCCTCGCTCTCGTCCACACCCGGCCTAGCGCTCGTCCTCTTCCGGCCTGGCGCTCATCCTCACCCCGCTTTGCCCTCCTCCGCTGCTCTCCTCGTGCCCCAGTCTCTGTGCCCAGATGCTACGCACCGAGCCGTCTATTCCTGCCTGACGTAGACGGTGCGTGAAGGATAGGCAAACCTCACCCCTTCGGTTTCGAATCGCCTCACTATTCCCAGGTTGATCTCTTGCTGGGTGTTCATATACTGCGTGTAATCGGGGTTGGTAGCATAGTAGACGATTTCGAACAGAATCGCCGACTCACCGAATGACTGCAGGTGGGCCCGATCGAAGCGCGCCTGCGGCTGCATGAGCACGATGTCCCGTAGCCAGCCGGGGATCTGTTCGAGCTTCGCCACCGGCGTCTGGTATTCGACGCCGACCGAAAAGACCACCCTGCGCTCCTGCATGCGTTTGTAGTTGCGGATCCTGCTCTTCAACAGGTCCGCATTGGAGATGATAATCTGTTCGCCTGAAAGGCTCCGGATTCTCGTCGTCTTGAGCCCGACGTGCTCAACCGTTCCGCTCAGCGTATCGACCACCACGAAATCACCGATGACGAACGGCTTGTCCATCACAATGGACAGCGAAGCGAAAAGATCCCCCAGGATGTTCTGGACGGCAAGGGCCACGGCGATGCCACCCACACCCAAGCCTGCAACCAGGGCGGTCACATCGATGCCAAGATTGTCGAGCGCCAGCAACATCACGATCGTCCAGAGCAGAAGCTTGATCACGAACCCCAATGCCGACATCGTGGATGGGTTCGGTGCTTCGCCGCCGTCGCGGCTCTTCATTGCTCGCTTGAGGCCGTACCCGACCAGTGCATTCCCCCAAACGCCGGCCTGAAAGAGGAGGATCAGGATGATGAGGATGCGGAGGGTATCCTGCACTTCGGGAGTTCTGTGCAACACATGCGAGGCGGCATAGAGGGAGACCGCCAGGAAGAAGGTGACGCGCGTTCGCCCCAGGAGTTCGACGATCAGGTCATCGACGTCTGTGGTCGTGCGTTGGGCAAGAACCGTCAGGCGCCGCACCACGAGGCGCCTGATCAGGACAAGAAGGAAAGTGACGACCACGACCACCGCCAGGGCGATGATCCAGGTCCGAAGGGTGTTGCCTAAGTACACGTCTTCAAGCATAGTGTCGACAGGTCAGTCAGTGTGGAACAAGTGACGGTGTCAGAACTCAACCGCAATTCCGGGTACGAGCTCATGGACCCGTTTCCGCATCGGCGGTGGAAGGTAGCTCTTGAGCTGGTCAGGGGTGCCCGAAAGCGCCGGGAAGGTCCCGTAGTGCATCCCGATGATATGTTGCGGTTTGAGCATCTTGCACGCGTACGCGGCCTCGAGCGGGCCCATCGTATACGCACCGCCGATGGGCAGCATGACGATCTGAGGCTTGTAGAGATGCCCGATGAGCTGCATGTCGCCGAACACTCCCGTGTCGCCGGCATGATAGATGGCCTGGCCATTCTCAAGGCGGATGACGAATCCCGCGGGATCGCCACCGGAGATGATCGGCCCGCCCGGTTCCAGCCCGCCGCTGTGCTCGGCGTGCGTCATGGTGAAATGCAGGCCGCGGAAGGATCCGGTGCCCGATTTATTGAGGCCATGGACGTTCTGGACGCCCTGGGACTGCAGATAGACGGAGATCTCGTAGATCGCGAACACATGAGCGCCGGTCCGTTTCGCCAGTTCGACGGTGTTCCCGAAATGGTCCCCGTGTCCGTGGGTCACAAGGATCACATCCGCCTGGGCCCGGGCGAGTGCGTCCGGCGGTGCCTTCGGGTTGTCCAGCCAGGGATCCACGAGCACCGTGACCCCTCCGGGCGAGCGTATGGCGAATGCGGAATGGCCGTACCAGGTGATGGTGACCGGTGCGTGGTGTGCCTGCCGCGAATGATGTGGCATGGGGGCCTCTCGCAAGTAATTTGAAACAAAGGCTATAGTACCAAATTTCCGCCAATCTTCCTATATTGAAAGGTTCTCACTATCCCTGACACCTGGAACGGTCCCATGCGCCTTCGTATCCTCCGTTTGCTTGCGGTAGCTCTGCTCGGGTCTGTGCTCGCAGCATGTGCGCAGCCTCTGCCGCTCACCGTCCTCCACACGAACGACATGCATGCTTCGTTCGTCCCGCGTGAGGCCATCTGGACAAAGCAGACGCCCATCCCGATGATCGGCGGGTTCAAGCAGGTTCAGTTCGCGATCGATTCGATCCGCAGCGGACGCACGGACGTGCTCGTCCTCGATGC
>JADLEA010000024.1 GCA_020846365.1 Bacteroidota bacterium | reverse complement strand
TCCGGTCGTCGGGAAGATGGGATTGTCCACGCTGTTGCGGGAGATCACCTGGGTGAGGCTGAACTGGCTGGACCTGCCCTCGCGGTAGATGCCGAGGCCATCCCGCACATTGTTCACCTGCGCATCCAGGATCCAGTCCCCCCGGAAATAGTCATCAGGCCATTTGAATCGCCTGCCGACGCGGATCGATCCGCCGGTCCGCTCGTAGTCGAAGGTGTACACCTGCCGCGTGTCAAACAGGGTGACGCCGAACAGCGTCGGGGTATCGAAGAGCCAAGGTTCGGTGAAGCCAAGCGTAAAGGTGCGGAATGTCGAGGCCTCCCCGAACATCCATTCAAAGTTGAGCACCTGTCCGGCACCACCCGAAAGAGGTTCGGAGATCGAGAAGTTGTTGATCGTAAAACCGAGCGCGCCGGTGACGCCGAAGGCGCCGCTATACCCGACCGACGCGTTGATGTTGTCGCTGGATTTCTCTTCCACGTCGTAGGTCAGGTCGACGGTCTTGTCGTCCACGAGGATGTAGTCCGGCTTGATCTTTTCCGGATTGAAGTAGTTGAGTTGTGCGAGCTGGCGGATGCTCCGGACGATAGCGGCGCGGCTGAAGTAGTCTCCCGGTCGCGTATACAGCTCGCGCCGGATGACCTTTTCCTGAGTCTTGGTATTTCCCTTGATGCTGACATGCCCGAGCTTGAACTGGTTCATCTCGAACACGTTGATGTTGATATCGATGCTATCCTCGCCGACGCGCGTTTCCCGCGGCTCGAGGTTGAACCGGAGGTATCCGTTGTCCAGATACAGCGCGGCGACATCGGTCTGTTCCTCGTTTCCCCGGAGGTTTTGCTCGAATTTCTCGGAATTATACACTTCACCGGGAAGCATGCCCAGCCGCGCGTTCAGGATCTCGTCCGGGTATACGGTATTTCCCTCCCAGGTGATCTGGCGGATCTTGTACTGGGGACCTTCATGCACGCGCATGAGAATGTACATCTCCGTCTTGTCCTCGCCGTACCAGATCGAATCGGAAAGAATCTGCGCGTCCCGGTAGCCGTTCTTCTTATAGAACTGCACGATCTTGGTCTTGTCCTCGTCGTATTCCTTGCGGTCGAAGTTGGCGGAGGACCAGAACTTCCACCACTTATTCTCTGCGGTCTCGTCCATGGCGCCGCGCAAATCGCCGTCATCGAAGGCCTGATTCCCCTCGAACCGGATGCTTTCGACCTGAACTTCTTCGCCCTCATCGATCGTAAGGTTCACGACGCGCCGCAGCTTGGAGGTGTCGGCGAGTTCGGAAGAGACCTGAATCTTCGCCAGCAGGAAGCCTTCCTTGTCGTAGAGTTTCTTGACCTCGCGCTCAATCTTCTTCAATTCATGCGGGGAGAGGACCTGCCCGCGCACCAACGGCACGGCTTTCTGGATATCGTCGAGGTCCACCTCATCGTTCCCCTCTACCTCCAGGCGTTCGAAGCGGGGAAACTCGGTGACGCTGATCAGCAGGTAGAGTCCGTTCCCCATCTGCCGGTCGATCGTGATCCGGATATCCTCAAACAGGTGAAGAGACCAGAGTTTGCGGACGGCCTGCCCCACCTGATCGCCGGGGACAAGGATTTCGTCACCGATCTTGATTCCGGAATTGGCAATGATGGCCGAGGGATCGGCGTAGGTATTCCCTTCCACAGAAATACCGAGGACTTTGTAGACCTCTCTGGAGGGTGTGGTTTGAGCATTCAGTTGGAGCGGGGCGGACAGGAGGATTCCGACGACCAGCAACACCAGCGCGCGCTTCGTCATTTCACGGCCCTGCAACACTCTTGAGGATTCGTTTACGGGGTGGTTGCTCGTTGGAATTAGGTTTGACCTGTTCACTGACCATGCCGAACCGTCGTTCGCGCCGTTGATACTCATCGATCGCTGCATAAAGGGCGTTCCGCCGGAAGGCCGGCCAATAACCGGGTGTAATATAGAGTTCCGTGTATGCAACCTGCCAGAGCAGGAAATTGCTGAGCCGGAGCTCGCCGCTCGTGCGGACAAGGAGATCCGGGTCGGGGATGTCTTCGGTCGTCAGGTACCGGCTGATGCTCTCCTCGGTAATCTCCTCGGGCTTCAGCCTTCCAGCTTGCACATCATGAGCGATGGCTCGGATCGCTTGCGTGATTTCCCACCGCCCGCTGTAGCTCAGCGCAAGGGTCAGGGTAAGGCCCGTGTTCTTGGCTGTTCGGGTGGCGGCCTCACGCAGTTCCGACTGAACTTCGGATGGCAGGGCGTCGATGTCCCCGATCATCCGGAGCCGGACGTTGTTGTTGTGAAGCCGGTCCGTCTCGTCGCGGAGAGCGGTCAGCAGAAGGCGCATCAACAGCGAGACTTCGTCCTGCGGCCTCTTCCAATTCTCCGTGGAGAAAGCGTAAAGCGTCAGATACCTGACGCCGAGCTGGCCGCACGCTTCGACGATATCGCGGACGGATTCGACGCCTTCCCGGTGTCCGGCAATGCGGGGGAGGCCACGCTCCTTGGCCCAACGGCCGTTCCCATCCATGATGACGGCGATATGCCGGGGAATTTCACCGGCTGCACGCAGACGTTCCTGATCCCGCAGATCAACGCCTGTTGCTTCCCGCGGACCTCGTGTCAACGAATTGGCTCTCCCGTCGAAAAATGACCAAATCCCGCCGGCAAGAGGTCACGGCGGGAACGAAAAGGTAACGGATTTTCCTCCGAAAGTCAAATTTGACTTTCCAACCCCTTTCCGGTATATTTTTTGACACATCTACACGAGGATTGGTTTATGGCTGGCCTTCCGAACATGTCTGGCATGATGAAGCAAATCCAGAAAATGCAGGAAAAGATGCAGCAGGTGCAGGAGGAACTGGAGCAGAAAACCGTCACGGGCGAGGCGGGGGGAGGCATGGTCAAGGCGACGGCAAACGGCAAACAGCGACTCACGGCACTCGCCATTGAACGCGAAGTGATCACGAACGAAGAACCCGACATGCTGGAAGACCTGATCCTCTCGGCCGTCAACAAGGCCCTGGAAGAATCCCAAAAGATGGCTCAGGAGGAGATGGCAAAGGTCACGAACGGCATCCTCCCGAACATTCCCGGCCTGAACCTGCCCGGACTGTAACGGAGCCGCCCGGGTTCCGGCATCCCGGCACTCACGCCCTCATGCTCTACACATCTGAAGCCCTACAACAACTTGTCGAAGAGTTTGCCCAGCTCCCGGGCATAGGCCGCAAAACGGCCCTCCGGCTCGCCCTGTTCGTGCTGAAACGCCCCCGCGAAGATGCCGTGAAGATGGCACGGGCGCTCGTCAACGTCAAAGACAAGATCACCTACTGCTCGGTCTGCTCGAATATTACCGAGCATGATCCCTGTGTCATCTGCTCGAGCCCAAAACGCGATCCCCGCATCATCTGCGTCGTGGAGGAACCGGGAGATGTCATGGCCATCGAGAAGACCAATGAGTTTCATGGCCTGTACCATGTGCTGGGCGGGGCGCTCTCGCCGCTTGACGGCATCGGGCCGGACGACCTCAAGGTACGGGAGCTGCTCAGCCGCCTGCCGGGCGAGGTCACGGAGGTCATCCTTGCCCTTAACCCGAACGTGGAAGGTGAGGCAACGACCATATACCTGACACGGTTGCTTAAGCCTCTCGGCGTCCGCATTTCGCGTCTCGCCCGCGGACTCCCCGTGGGAGGAAATCTGGAGTTCTCGGACGAAGCCACGCTCTCTCGGGCTCTCGAAGGGAGGATCCCGCTGTGAGGACAGGCGCGCCTCCGGGACGTACCGGGCTCCTCTTGTCTCTATCGGCGCTTGTGTTGCTCACGATGCACCTCCCGGGATGCGGGCTGTTCGAACCCCGCGAGCCGGAAGAACCCAGCCAGTCCAGTCTGAACTTCCGGCCACCGACTGAACCGTCCATCGTGATCTCGAATCTCCAGAGTGCTATAGAACAGAAGAATGTCGCAAACTACATTGCCTGCTTTTCAGACATTTCGCGTGGCGCTCAACCGTTTGCGTTCATTCCGTCGGCGGATGCGGCGGCGGCATACGGAGGAATTCTGCTCGACTGGACGTTGCAGGAAGAGCAGGCATACTTCCAGAACATGATTGCGCAAAGCGCGCAGCAGGCGTTTGCCACGGTGACCTTGAACCTGACCTCCACGACGGTCACCTCCGACTCGGTGGTTTCCGCTTATGACTATGTCCTTGTCTTTGAGCACAATGACGCCGGTTTTCCCACGACAGCCCGGGGAAGCCTGCAATTCACCCTCCACGAGGATGCCAGCAACTTCTGGGCGATCCAGCGCTGGGTGGATTTCAAAACGACAACGGAGATCTCCTGGAGTCATTTCAAGGGGAAGTTCAGCAACTGATGCCCGAATGAAGGGGTGCCTGTGAGGTTCAGGATGGCCGAGGTGGGAGCATGCGGCGAGTGCCGCGCACTGACGCGGGTGGTGCTGTCCGTGGTGCTCTGCCTCTCGGGCGTTTCCTGTATCAATCCGTTTGCGCCGGGATGGGATCTTTCCCCCGCCACGTCTACCTGCGATCCCAGCACCGTCGAGGGTGTCTTCCAGTGTTTCCAGGCGTCGTACACCTTTCGGGACACCACGGTGTATGGCCAGCTGATAGCGCACGACTTCGTCTTCATCTATCGCAACTACGACCTCGGGATTGATGTGACCTGGGGACGCGATGACGAAATGCGGTCAACATTCGGGCTCTTCCAGAACGCCCAGCGGCTTGACCTGATCTGGAACAACATCGTCTCCTCATCGGCAGAGTCCACCAGCGTGAACATCGTCAGGGGTTTCAATCTGACGCTGGTGTTTAATCCCAGCGATATTGAACGTGTCACCGGGCAGGCCAATATCACGCTGGCCCGTGCACGCGTGACGGATCCCTGGCGTATCGTGCGGTGGCGTGATGAATCGGAATACTAAAACTATCTGACGGTCCCGTGAGCATTTCCTACACTCTTCGCGAAAGCCTGTCGGGCTTCACACGCACGAAGCTCTCCAGTCTCCTTTCGATCATCACCATCTGCATTGCCCTGCTGCTCCTGGGGCTCTTTGGCGTGCTGTCGATCCACGCCGCCCGCTTTCTGGAAGAGCTCCGCACGCGGGTGGAGCTGGAGGCGTTTCTGGAGGAACCCGTCACGCGGGGGGAAATCGACAGCCTCCGGAATGCCATTGCTGCCATTGAAGGTGTGGATCGCGTCACGTATATCTCCAAGTCCGAGGCAGCCAAGATCTTCCGCCAGGAATTTGGCGAAGGGATTCTGGATGTGTTCGACTTCAACCCGCTCCCCCCTTCGTTGAAGGTGGCCTTACGGGAGGGGTACCGTACCGCAGCCCACGCCCAGCGGTTGGAAAGCCGCATCGCCGCACTTCCGCGAGTAGAGAGCGTGAAGTACCGCAAGGAGTACCTTGAGATCATCGACGAAAGGGCCCGGACCGTGCACAACCTGACCCTCGGACTGGGCATCCTGGTGGGGCTTTCCGCGATCGTGCTGGTCTCCAACACCATCCGCCTTGCCATCTCGGCGAAGAAGCAGATCATCCGCACCATGGAGCTGGTCGGTGCGACACGGGCGTTCATCCGCCTGCCGTTTCTCCTTGAGGGAATTCTGCAGGGATTGCTCGGGGGCGTGCTGGCGGCTGTTCTGCTCTATGTCATCCTTGTCCACCTGTTGCGCTTCGTTTCACCGGAGCTTCTGAGCACCATCCGGGTGGAGCCGACGTTCTATGCCGCCGTCGTCGCCGCGGGGGCGCTGCTGGGACTGATCGGAAGCAGCATCTCGGTGCTCCGGTTCATCAGGCCGGCGGGACAGTGAGACGTCACATCGGGCAGTTGCACAAGTTCAGGGGGTTTTGTAGATTGGCCTCACGCAGCGAACACCAGTCACACCAGAGACACATCCCTTGTTCTTCACTCTCACCAACGTTCCTGGCATTCACTATTGCAGAGAGCGGTAGCTATGAGCAAAACAACCTCGTTTCTGATGTCGTCCGTCGGCCGGAAGATGATCATGGCGCTTTCCGGCCTCTTCCTGTGCAGCTTTCTGGTGGTGCACCTCTATATTAATCTCTTTCTCTTCAAGTCGGATTACGGAGTCGAGTTTGACGCCTATTCGCATTTCATGGCAACGTATCCTCTGATCCGGCCGATCGAGATCGTTCTCTTTCTGGGCTTCCTGCTTCACGCGATTGTCGGCATCTGGCTCTGGCTGATGAATCGCCGTGCCCGGCCGGTCAAGTACGAAGTCCTGAAAGCATCCGAAAACAGCGCGCTGTCTTCCCGGATCATGTGGGTGACGGGCATCGTCGTCGCGGCGTTTCTCGTCGTGCACATCAACTCCTTTTTCATCACCTCGCGCTTCCTCACTCCCGAGCGCTCGATGTTTGTGATTGTCCGGGAGGTGTTTCGCAATCCCTGGTACGACGCGTTCTACGTCGTCGCGCTCGGATTCCTCGCCTATCACCTGAAGCACGGTTTTCAATCGGCATTTCAGACGTTCGGTCTCCGGGGAACGCGGTACCAACGGTTGATCGATCTGGTTGCGATGATTTTCTGGCTGCTCATCCCCATCGGGTTTGCCGCCATGCCGCTGTACTTCCTCTGGGCTTATTAAGGAAACACCGCCATGACCTTAGACGCAAAAATTCCTTCCGGTCCCATAGAGAAGAAGTGGGACACGCACCGGTTCAACATCAAGCTTGTCAACGCCGCGAACAAACGGAAGTACACGGTCATCGTTGTGGGAACCGGGTTGGCCGGCGCATCGGCCGCGGCATCCCTCGGCGAGCTCGGCTACAATGTCATCTCGCTCTGCTATCATGAATCCCCCCGCCGCGCGCACAGCATTGCCGCACAGGGCGGCATCAACGCGCCGAAGAACTACACCAATGACGGCGACAGTATCTACCGGCTGTTCTACGATACGCTCAAAGGGGGAGACTATCGCGCCCGCGAGGCCAATGTGTATCGGCTTGCCCAGGTGAGCGGGAACATCATCGATCAGTGCGTCGCTCAGGGGGTGCCGTTCGGCCGCGAGTACGGAGGCCTTCTGGACAACCGGTCTTTCGGAGGGGCGCAGGTATCCCGCACCTTTTATGCCCGCGGGCAGACGGGCCAACAGCTGCTGCTGGGCGCCTACTCGGCGCTCTCCCGGCAGATCGATGCCGGCAAGGTCAAGTTCTATCCCCGGCGCGAGATGCTGGACCTGATTGTCTCCGACGGGCAGGCCCGCGGCATTGTCGCGCGCGATCTGGTGGGAGGTGACCTGGAAGTGTACCTCGCGCATGCCGTCGTGCTTGCCACCGGCGGGTACGCCAACACCTTCTATCTCTCCACGATGGCAAAGGCCAGCAACGCAACCGCCATCTGGCGCGCCTACAAGCGCGGCGCACTGTTCGCGAACCCCTGCTTCACGCAGATCCACCCGACGTGCATTCCGCAGAGCGGGCCGTATCAATCGAAACTTACCCTGATGAGCGAGAGCCTGCGGAATGACGGGCGCATCTGGGTCCCCAAGAAGAAAGGTGATGACAGGAACCCCGGAGACATCCCCGAGGCGGAACGCGACTACTATCTGGAGCGGCTCTACCCGTCCTTCGGCAACCTCGTCCCCCGCGATGTCGCGTCGCGTCGCGCCAAGGAAATGTGCGACAACGGATTCGGCGTCGGACCGACGAAGCTGGCGGTGTATCTCGACTTCGCCGACGCCATCAACCGGAACGGCAAGAAGTGGATTCAGGAGAAATACGGCAACCTGTTCGACATGTACCATGAGATCACGGCCGAAGATCCGTACAAGACCCCGATGCGGATCTACCCCGCGGTACACTATACCATGGGGGGGTTGTGGGTGGACTACAATCTCATGAGCACCATTCCCGGCCTGTACGTCATCGGGGAAGCCAACTTCTCCGACCACGGGGCCAACCGGCTCGGGGCGAGCGCGCTGATGCAGGGACTTGCGGACGGCTACTTCATTCTCCCCTACACGATCGGCGACTATCTCGCCACCGCCGCGTTCAAGCCGATGCAGGATGCGGACAAGGCGGTCAAGGAGGCGCGGGATGCCACCCAGGCGCGTATCGCCCGCTTGCTGGCCGTCAAGGGAAAACGGACCCCAGATGATTTCCACAAGGCCCTGGGCCAGATCATGTGGAACAACGTGGGGATGGGGCGGAACAAGAAGCGCCTCACCGAGGCCATCAAGCAGATCGTCGCGCTCCGTGAAGAATTCTGGCGGGATGTCAATGTGGTCGGCGGACCGAACGATTTCAACAGCGAGCTGGAACGCGCGGGACGGATTGCCGATTTCCTTGAGCTGGGAGAGCTGCTGGCCCGCGATGCCCTGCACCGGAATGAATCCTGCGGCGGCCATTTCCGCGAGGAATACCAGACCGAGGATGGCGAGGCAAAACGCGACGACAAGAAATTCGCGTATGTCGCCGCGTGGGGATATGCAGGCGAAGGCAAGACCCCGGTGCTCCATAAAGAACCCCTGACCTTTGAATACGTGAAACCTTCCCAGAGGAGCTATAAGTAATGAACTTCACGCTGAAGATCTGGCGGCAGAAGAGCCGCACGGACGAGGGAAAGCTGGTCACGTATACTGTCCGCGACATCTCTCCCGATGCCTCGTTCCTGGAAATGCTGGACATCCTGAACGAAACACTGGTGCGACGCGGCGAAGAGCCGGTGGCGTTCGACCACGATTGCCGTGAAGGCATTTGCGGCAGCTGCGGCCTCATGATCGAAGGGCGCGCTCATGGGCCGCACCGCGGCTCCGCAACCTGCGAGCTGCGCATGAGAAGCTTCGAGGATGACGATACGATCACCGTGGAACCATGGCGCGCTCGGCCGTTTCCGATCATCAAAGATCTGGTGGTCGACCGGACGGCCTTCGACAGGATCATGGCGGCGGGCGGGTATGTGTCCGTGAAAACGGGCCAGGCCCCGGATGCCAACGCCATACCGGTTCCCAAGCACTGCGCGGAGAAAGCCATGGACGCGGCGGTCTGCATCGGCTGCGGCGCGTGCGTGGCAACGTGCCCGAACGGCTCCGCCATGCTGTTTGTCGCAGCCAAGGTTTCACAACTCGCCCTCCTTCCCCAGGGCCATGCCGAACGCAAGGAACGGGTGGGACGCATGCTTGCGCAGATGGATGCAGAGGGCTTTGGTGCCTGCTCCAATACCTATGCCTGCGAAGCTGAATGTCCGAAACAGATTTCCGTGGAACATATTGCACGGCTGAACCGGGAGTTCATTCGCGCGAAAGTAAGCTGAATCACTGTGTCATATGCTCCCTGCTCTCATACATCCCGAAGACCTCCGGCTGCTGGTTGAGAAAGCCCGGGAAAGAGGAGGATCAGTGCTCTCCGCGCTCCTGCGCGGGCGCACGGGACGGACCACGGCAACGTGGAACCGGACGGATGCCATCGCCAGGCAATGGACCGCCATTCCGGTCCTCCAGGAACGCATCCGACGTCGAATCACCGGTGACCCCCACGTAAACGTCCCCGCCTACATCCGCGCGAAATACGGAGATCCGGAGAAGACCTGGCGTGCGCTCTCGCTGGGATGCGGGACAGGAAGGAAGGAACTCGCCTGGTTTGCGGCCGGGGGGCTGACGCAACTCGACGCCTACGATATCGCGGGCAAGCGGATTGAAGAGGCCAAGCGCGTCGCTGTGTCCGCCGGAATGGAAAACCAGGTCAGGTTCCAAAGGGCCGATGCACGATACCTCAACTTCCCCAGAGGCACCTACGACCTGATCATCTTTGACGACGCACTGCACCATTTCACCCCCCTCAAGCCGCTCCTGCACAAGATCCAGGACTGGCTCCGGCCGGAAGGCCTCCTCGTGGTCAACGAGTATGTCGGGCCCAACCGCTTTCAGTGGACAGACCGCCAGTTGGAGATCGCGAATGCGCTCCGGGAGGAGTTGCCTGCCCGGATGCGGGCTCAGCCCGACGGGTCGAAGCACCCGCCCATCCATCGACCGGGCACACTCTCCATGATCATGTACGATCCTTCCGAGGCGGCCGAATCTGCTTCCATCCTGCCGGAGCTCCACAGGCAGTTCATTGTTCAGGAGGAGACGCTGTACGGGGGCGCGCTCCTCCATCTCGTCTTCAAAGATCTCGGCCATCTCTTCCTTCAACCCGATGAGGAAGCCCTGGACTTTCTCCGGCGCTGCATTGACGCCGAAGACGAGGCCATGCAACGGGGTGAAATCGGGAACGACTTCGCTTTCCTCGTGGCACGCCCGTCCAGCTTTACCGCTGTTCGCACTCCTTGAATGACAGGGAAATAACTTGTAGGTTAGTGTATTCGGAACCGTGTCGAATGCAGCAGTAGGAGCGGCCGTCAGCCGGAGTACGGTCTGTACGGCCCGTGATGCATTGGTCATGTTGAACGGTTGTTGATGGAGGAGAGAGAAGAGGTATGGGACGAGGGATACATCGGGTCGCTCTGGCGACTCTCGCACAGCTTGTCCTGGTTGCCGCCCTGTGCGTCACCGGTGCGGCTCAGAGCACCAAAGAAAACGCCGACTTCAAACTCGCGCTGAACCTGTACAACGATCGCCTCTATGATCTCGCGCAGGAGCAGTTGAAGCAGTTTATCGCGGCATACCCCGCCGCTTCGCAGGGCATCGAGGCCCGGTTTTACCTCGGACTCACACAGCTTCAGCTCAAGCAGTATGAGGATGCGCGTATTACGTTTCAGACCTTTGCGCTCACCTATCAAGACAACCCCAGGGCGCCTGAAGCGTGGTGGAACACCGGCGAAGCATACGCGTCACTCGGGAACACAAAGGAAGCGGCACTCGCGTACGAACGCGTGAAGGTCTTCCACCCCAGGAGTAAAGCTGCCCCGGACGCATTGCTCAAGGCCGCCCGGTTGTTTGCGCAATCAGGCGAACGTGACAATGCGCGGCGACTGTTGAGGATTGTCCTGCAGGAGTATGGGTCCTCGGCGGCGGCAATCCCCGCCCGCACGGAGCTTGCCCGGGTCTATTTCGAAGAAGGGAACCTGGACCTTGCGCAGAATGAGCTGAAGCGGGTCATCGAAGGGGATCCCTCCCCCGATGCCCGGGCTCAGGCCCTTCTCATCCTTGCGAACATCCACAAGGAGATGGGAAGGAGCGATCAGGCAAGGTCGGCATACCAGGAAATCATCACCACGTACAAGTCATCCTCCGCGCTCCAGGGGGCCTACCTGAATTACGCCCGGCTCCTCACGGCTTCCGGCAACCACAAGGAAGCTGTCGAGCACCTGAAGAAAGCGCTCGCGCTCACAAAGGGGATTGACACGACGCTCAGCAAAGAAGCCCTCCTCGCACTTGGCGACGCGCAACTCGCGCAGAAGGAGGCGGCAAATGCGGCATCTACCTATGCCCGGTTCGTGGAATCCTATCCCCAGGATGAACAGCTTCCGCAGGTCCTGAGCCGCCTGGCCCATGCTTCGGCATTAGCTGGCAACATAAAGAAGTCCAATGAAGCGTGCCAGCAGCTCTTAAAGCTGGACGCCTCGGAGCCGCTTCGGCGGGAGGCGCTCCTCCGCCTCGCGCAGAATGCCCGGGCCAGCGGCGCACCCTCGCTGGCCGTGCAATACTACACGCGGTTCACCGATACCTATCCGGAGGCCGTAAACACGCCCGCGGTCCTCTTTGAAACCGCACGCGTGGCAGAGAATGACCTGCGCGATCCGCATAGAGCCGCGGTCCTGTATGAGCTCCTTGGTGCGCGATATGCACAATCGGCGCTGGCCGATGATGCATCCATCGGCGCGGCGCGGTGCATCGAACAGATCAAAGAATTCGACCGCGCCCTCGAGCTCTATCGCGCGTTCATCCGCGACTACCCTGCTTCCGAGCTGAGAGCTTCGGCTGAAGAGCGCATCCGGACGATCGAAACGTTCGAGGCAAAAAACAAAGACGCGGGATTGGAAAAACTCGCGTTCCTCGTAGGAGATGTCGTATCGGAAAAGAACAAGGCGGATCTGTCACGCCGGCTGGCCGAGATCTCTTTCCATGATCTTCGGAATTTCGAAGCGGCGGCCAGGCAATTCGGCGTAGCGATAGAGGGCGGCCTGTCCGACACCCTCCTTGCCGATGCACTTTATTTGCGCGCCCGGTCCCTCGAGTACCTGAGCTGGAAAAACAAGTCCGTCGCCCCCCAGGCCATTGAGGCGTACCGTGCGTTCTTTGCGCGCTTCCCTGCGGATGAGCGCAACGCGGAGGCCCAGCGTTCGTACTTCGATCTCAACGCCACATCCGTGGTGGGTGCGCGTGCGGCATACGGCACCATCATGACCATCGCCCCCGATTCCCCAACCCGGGCCTACATGCTGGTCCGGATGGGCCGGTTGCTGGAGGAAGCTGACAGCACAGATGCGGCTCTGTCTGCATTCACCGAGGCGTCACGCATCGAACCCAAAGGAACTGCAGCGGAAGATGCAGGGTATCACTGGTTCACACTGCTCAACGACGCAGCATTTGCGGATTCGGCTCTGAACGTAGGAGCGGAATACGTCCAAACGTTTACGAACGGCCGGTACACTGCGCGCGTTCTGGCAGATCTTGGCGATCTTGCGCTTCGCGCGGGAAAGGCGGGGGACGCCTCGGCATACCTGGAGCGTCTTGTCACCTCATTCCCCTATACCACTGCCGCTGTGGAATCTCGCCGGCGGCTTGCCGACGCACTGCTCGCGTCGGGAAACACTGCCGCCGCGATTGCGGGATATCGGGAGCTCCTGGAGGAAGAGACTGCTTCTCCGGCTTCGAAAGAGCAGTCAGTCTCCGGCCTGCTGCTCGCACTTGGCAAGGCCTCCGTCGGTGCAGGTGACATCAAGGGCGCAAAAACGAACCTCTTCGCCCTGCTCGCCCGTGAACAGAAGGGTGAGATGGCGGCAGAGGCGCTGACGACCCTCGGCATGATCTATAAGAATGAAGGGAATACCGAGGTCGCGACTTCCTACTTCCGGCAGGCGGGACAGGTTTCCCCCGCAACCGCATCCAGCCGTGAGATCGCCGACATGCTGTTCGAGAGCGGGGAGTACAAAGACGCCGGCGGACAATATGCAACGCTCGCCGCGAGCACTTCCGACGAAGTGGAACGCCGCTACTACCGCATGCGCATGATCCTCGGTAAGCTGCGGTCGAATGATCTGGCCGGGGCCGACAAAGACATCGCCTCTTTCCTGAAAGACTACGGAGAATCCGAGACGGAGCTGGCACAGTTCGAGCTGGAAAGGGGAAACGCGTTCTTCCGGGAGAATGACTACACCCGCGCGCTCAAGTCGTTTCAAAAAGTGGTCTCATCGTATGACGACACACCGTCCGCCCCGAACGCCCTGTTCTGGATTGGAAAGGTCTACGAGGCCACCAACAAGCCCAAGGAGGCCGTTGAGCAGTTTGAGCTCCTCATGAAGGAACACCCGAACGCCGAGATTATTCAGAAAGCGCACTTCGCACTTGGTAACATCTATTATAGAGCCGAGAAGTGGGATGAGGCAGTCCGGAACTACCGGCAGGTCACGGACAACAAGAACGCCGATCCGGCTCTTCTCCCCTTCGCCATCAACAACCTCATCGAGACCTACGAAACCGCCGGGATCTTCGACGCGGCTCTGACGCTCACCCGCCGCTATCTGGAACTCTATCCGAACAGCGAAGATGCGTTCGACAAGCGGATCAAGATCGGCATCCTCTACCAGCGGCTCGGATACTACGACCAATCCGTTCTCCACCTCCAGGCACTCCTGGATGAAGCGGGATCGGACCTTGAGGGAGAGATCCGGTACTACATCGCAGAGGCAAACTTCTACAAGGGGGACTACCAGCAGGCCATCCTGGACTTTCTGAAGGTCCCCTACCTGGTGACCAAGAAGGGCAAGATAGACTGGACGGCGACCTCGCTGTACATGAGCGGCCAGGCCTATGAGAAAATGGGAAGATCGGATCAGGCGCTGACGATGTATCAGCAAATCATCGATCGGTCCGGCATCGACGCCACGTTCAAGGCGGCCGCCCGCAAAGAGATCGACCGGGTGAATGCTATTCTCAAAGGCAGCGGAAAATAGTAATGACACTGAGCGATAGCGATACCGTACTCCGGCAGCTCGCAGAACAGACCATCGGATCGGCAACGGAGATGTCGATGGCACACGTAGCGCGGGCTGCAATCCCTGCGGGCGTGAAGGCGTACCTCAGGGCCAATCTGCGGGATCGTCTGCGGAACGAACTTTCACAAACAGGTCTGTTTGCCCGCGTCCACTCGCACTCCGCCCTGGAAGCCCGGCTTCAGGATCTCTTCCTCCTGCAATCCGCGGATGGTTACGTCTTTCCTCGCGAGGAATTCCTCGCGGATCTCGAGAACGCGGTGAGATTCACGGAAAACTATGTCTGCCGGCCCCGCTGGACGCTGTCGAGTTTTCTCTTTCATGATGCTCCCGTGATCGCGACGGCAATGTTGTTCAACCGGCTGGAATACCTTGCCGAGTACGCCTATCTTCCGCAATTGCTCAGGAGATTGGTCTCCCAGCGAAAACTTCAGGAGATCGACAGGGATTCGTGCACGCAGCTCATCCGACAAATCGACGCAAGCGTCGTGCGCGAACATGCACCTCACGAGCTGGCCATGCTGGCTCGGCCCATCTTCCGGTACTTTCGTTCCGGTGAGCCGGGCATGACGGACCCGATCCCGGTTCAGCCCGTGCTCCTCTTCTTCGAAGACAAGGAGCTTAACGGATTGCGGGACCACATCCAGGGAATATGTCATGTGAGGGGTCATGAGGGAGTGTCATTGGCGGAACTTGTGGAGCTCTGCGAAGACTACCTTGTGAAGCCCGCAGCGGCGCCAGCGCAGACCGGGACCGGGGAGATTGAACAGGCCGAGGCACCCGAGGACAAGACCCTCCCTCTTGAACCAGATGCGGGCGAAACGCCGCCAGCCGAAGCGTCTTCGGGCGAAGCTCGTCCCGTCACACCTCCTGCGGTCGAATCGATGCGCATGGAAGTACCCGCAGGCGAGGCGCTGCCACTCGAAGCACCTTCAGAAAAGGTGACGCACGTTGAAGCACGCACAGACGAGACGGTTCCCGCTGAGGCACGCGGAGACGAGGCGATACCCGACACAGCACTCCCCGACGGGCTATCTGCTTCAGAAGTCCGGTCTGAAGAAGAACTTCGCGCCGAACCAGCTGCGGATCACCCTCCGGTATTCGATGAACGGGCACCCGAACCGGATATCGCCGATAGCACCACGCCCGGGACTCCCGCCGGTGAAGCGGCTTCGGGCGAGGACGCACGCGTCGCAGAACAGGCGACGCACATGGATGCAGGTAAACTCACGACTGAGGTTTCCCCTCCTGAGAGAGCGAGAGACGTAGACCAGGGACTTGATACCGCGGAAGGCGGCCACCGGCCCAACTGGGTGGCAATCGCCGGGTCCGTACCGCCAGAGACGGCGACCGGAGAAACCGGCCACGGCGAAATCGCGCCTCCTGAAAACGCAGTGTCGGGCGAACTCGAGGCACCGCAGGAGATCCAGGAAGAATTTGCATTTGACTCGAGCCAGACGTTTTCAGCTCCACCGGTACAGCAGGAGGTTCGCCATGAGAAGACTGTGCGCGAGTTCCCTCCAACCCCCTCCGTCCGCACTTCCCCGACGTTTCCTGATTTGCGCCGAATGATTACCGAAGGTCAGCGCAAGAGGTTCATCTCCGTCCTCTGTGACCGCGATGCAGATTTCTACGATCTGATCGTGATCCGGCTGAATTCTATGCGCACGTGGCATGAGGCCTCCGCGTACATCAGGGAGCTCTTCGAAATCAACTCCATCGATCCGTTCAAAGAGGAAGCCATTACGTTCACGGACATCGTCCAGCAGCGTTTTGAAACTGACGTGAGGCCACGCCAATGAAGTTCGTCGACCTCGCGGCCATTCATGTTCAGGCGGGCGAAGGCGGTTCCGGCGTTATCAGTTTCAGACGGGAGAAGTACGTCCCGAAGGGGGGGCCTGACGGCGGGAACGGCGGACGCGGAGGTTCGGTAATCCTGCAGGCAAATCGTCACCTCACAACGCTCCTGGACTTCCAGTACAGGCGTTCCTACAAGGCGGAACGGGGAGATCATGGCGCCGGAGCACGCAAGACCGGCCGTAGCGGGAAGGACATCGTTGTCGAGGTGCCCGAGGGTACGCTCGTGCGCAACGCCGCCACGAAGGAGATCCTCGCTGACCTGGTGAAGCACGGCGATACCTTCCTCGTCGCACGTGGAGGCCGGGGGGGCCGGGGAAACGCCGAGTTTGCCACTTCAACCGACCAGGCACCCCGTCGATTTGAACCCGGCGAGCCGGGCGAAGAGCTGGAAGTCGAGCTCGAATTGAAGCTGCTGGCGGACGTCGGTCTGGTCGGGCTTCCTAACGCCGGAAAGTCCACGCTTATCTCCGTGGTTTCCGCCGCCCGTCCCAAGATCGCCGACTATCCGTTCACTACGCTCGTCCCAAACCTGGGTATCGTGCGCGTGGATGAGGGCAAGAGCTTCGTGGTGGCCGATATACCAGGTCTGATCGAAGGAGCACATGACGGTAAAGGACTCGGGCTTCAGTTCCTGCGGCACATCGAACGCACACGCGTGCTGGTTTTCCTGCTCGACGCAACGAGAGACCAGCTCAAAGAGGATCTTGCCGTTCTGAAACGCGAGTTACGCTTGTACGACGCCGCTCTGGCGCGCAAGAAATCACTCGTGGCCATTACAAAGATTGATGCGCTGGACGACGATACCGTGAAGCGTGCCCGTCGAGAGCGTTTCGGCCAGAAGATTCCTCACTGCATTTCGGCTGTTGCAGGAACAGGCATCCGGGAACTTGTTGAAGCGCTCTGGCATGAGATCCGGCCTGCGGAGCGCAAGGCAAGGATCGCGGCGGACGCGGTGTCCATAGATGGCGCGCGGCCAAAGATTGTGCGGACACCTCCCGCACGCAAAGGAGCACAATCGGGAAGGAAGCGCAGCAGAAGATGAAGCGCTTCTTCACCGGCATGCATGCGCCCCTCACCGGCGGCCGCCTTGCCAGTACTGTAACGGTCTTGCTTGTCGTGCTCATCGGCGCCTCGTTCTTTGCATTGGCAGTGGGAAGCGTGCCCGTTTCATTCAGGAGCGTCGTCGGCGCATGCACCGGCCTTTTGCCCGTGCCGGATACGGACCGGCTTATCATACTGGAGATACGCCTGCCGCGCGTGCTGCTTGCCATACTCGTAGGAGCCGGACTCTCCGTTGCCGGGACAGTTCTCCAGGCGCTCCTGCGCAATCCGCTGGCGGAGCCATACATTCTGGGCATTTCCAGCGGCGGCACGATGGGCACGATACTCGCCATAGCGCTGGCGTCAGGCGTCAGCCATTTCATCGCACCCGCGGCCTCATTCGCGGGGTCGGCTCTGGTTATGGTGCTTGTGTACGCGATGGCCCACCGGCGGGGACAGCTTGATCCATTTACGCTGCTCCTTTCGGGCGTTATGGTCGGGGCGTTTTTCAATGCTGCAGTTCTGCTCACGGTGGCGCTCTTCAACCAGGAGTTGCGGCACGCCTTCCTCTGGCTCATGGGCAACCTGAGCGACGCCCGCTACGAGGCCCTCATGGTTGCCGGTCCGCTTATGTTGCTCGCCGCCCTGCCCGCGTTCTTCTTCGCACGGCAATACAACCTCATTGCCACGGGAGATGAAACCGCGTTGCAGCTTGGTGTCGACGTGCGCGCGCTCAGGCGCAGATCGTACGCGATCGCTTCGGTGATCACCGGCGCGGTGGTCTCGGTCAGCGGCGTGGTCGGCTTCGTCGGGCTCATCATACCGCACGTCGCCCGCATGGTTTTCGGGCCGGATCACCGGCTTCTGCTCCCGGCATCGTTCCTGCTCGGGGGGACGTTTCTGGTGCTGGCGGACATGCTTGCGCGGACGGTCCTTTCGCCGACAGAGATACCGGTGGGGGCAGTGACTGCGCTTCTGGGCGCGCCGGTGTTCGTGTACCTTCTCCGCAGGACGTAGGATGCCCCGGTGATCGGGTGACGGATCGGGGGACAGGTCTCTGACCGCGCTCCCATTGTCTCACCAATACATCAAGTCAAACATCGCGTTTGCCCTTCAATTCCCTTTTGTGTAAATTTGTGCATCCCTAACGTTAGAGGCACCGGTTCTCTGCTCCAACATAGCATGTCCGTTCTCACGGTTGATAACGTTTCGTTCAGCTACATCAGCGGCATTCCCACGCTGCGAAACGTCTCCCTTGCGGTACACAAGGGAGAATTCCTGAGTCTCGTCGGACCCAACGGGTCCGGCAAATCCACCCTGCTGAAG
>JADLEA010000023.1 GCA_020846365.1 Bacteroidota bacterium | reverse complement strand
GTGATCCGCGAGATGAGGTTGCCGGTCCGCTCGTTGGTACAATAGGCCAACGGCAGCGCGTGGATGTGACGGTCGAGGGCGTTGCGGATGTCGCGGATGAGCCCCTGTTCCACGGCCATCATCAGGTTGGAGTGAAGGTAGCCGAAAATGTTGCGGAGGAAGAACGCCACCACGACCACGATACAGATGTTGAAGAGGGAATCCGCGGGATTCTCCCTGAACACCATCTCGCGGAAGAGGGCCGCGGCTTGGTCTTTCAGCGCCGTGAGCCACTCCGGCATGATGCTCGCAGCAGGAGACGGGATCGGAGACGCGGGCGCGGCGGTCGTAGGAGCGAAAAACAGCGTCTCGAGAAGGGGGATCGTCAGGTAAATGGACATGCCGCTGGCAAGCGAAAACATGAGGGAACAGAACATCGACGCCGCCAGTTTGTGCCAATACGGCCGGAGGTACCGGAGCACTCTGCGGTAGATAGTCATGTGCGTCTCTTCAGGGGGTTCAATTCCGCATTGGTGATCGGTGGAAGCTGCCCCTGGCCTTCCTCCTGCCGCATGCGATACTCCCACAATTTCGCGTACATCAACATGGCATAGTTTGCGTCCAGCAACGCCAGCACGAAGCCGTGAAAACCGTCCTTGTACCCCTTCCGCGAGATGAACATGCGGAGGAAATGTGAGAGAGGATTCAGGATCAGATGCCGCCACTTGACCTCGGTGACGGGGGTGTCTTTGAGCTTGTTGGAGACGTGGAGCGAGGTGTATTCATTCATCTTCTCCACGTATGCGTAGATGGTCTCGTACGTATGATGGTACAGGTAGCCCCGGAGGGCTCCCTTCGGCCCTTTGGTATTGAAGCCGCCGTGGATTTCCTGGTGTTCGGGATAGTATGTTCCCCTGCGGAAGAACCGGAACTGATGGTCGGGAAACCACCCTCCGTGCTCGATCCACCGGCCGAATGCCTTCGGTTTTCGTATGAAGGTGAAGCCGTCCTTGTCCGTCCCCTCCCTCAACACCTGCTGCACTTCCGCCTTGAGCTCGGGAGAAATCTCCTCATCGGCGTCAATGACGAAGATCCATTCACCGGTGGCATAGCCGATCCCCCGCTCCACCTGTCTGCTGGTCCCGGGATACTCATGCTGGAACACCTTGTCCGTGTACGCCCGGGCACGTTCGACCGTGCGATCGGTGCTGAAGGAATCCACCACGATGATCTCGTCGGCCCACCGCATGCTGCCGAGGCACCGGTCAATGTTGCGTTCTTCGTTGTATGTCACCAGCACGACGGAAAGTCGTTCCATAGGTCAGCGCACTACCAGGTTGACGATCTTGTTCTTCACCACGATGGTTTTGACGACGGTCTTCCCCTCCACGTGCCGCCGGACATTCTCATCGGCCAGGGCCTCCCGCTGAAGCACGTCGTCAGACGCGTCCAGAGGAACGGTCAGTTTGGAGCGCACCTTGCCGTTCACCTGCAGGACCACTTCCACCGTATCACTGGCGATCCTGGCGGCATCAAACGCCGGCCACGGTTCATAGGTCAGGGAGTGGTGATGGCCGAGAGCGGACCAGAGTTCTTCTGCCAGGTGCGGGGCGAAGGGTGCAAGCAGAAGCACGAAGGGCTCCAGCACGCTGCGCGGACGCTCGTCCGACTTCGTCGCTTCGTTGATGAAGATCATGAGCTGCGCGATGGCGGTGTTGAAGCGCATCGCCTCGATATCCTCGCCGACTTTCTTGACGGTAGCATGGTACGCGCGATCCAGCTCCGGCGTGGGCTGATCGGAGGAGAGCAACCGTGGATTCAGGTGTCCCTCCTCGTCCATGTACAGGCGCCAGACGCGGTTCAGGAACCGGAACACTCCTTCCACGCCTCTGGTACTCCAGGGTTTCATCTCCTCCAGCGGACCCATGAACATCTCGAAAAGCCGCATGGCATCGGCGCCGTATTGCGCAACGACGTCGTCGGGATTCACGACGTTCCCGCGCGATTTGGACATCTTCCGCCCGTCCTCGCCCAGGATGATGCCCTGGTGGCGGAGCTTCATGAACGGTTCCCTGGTGCTGACATGACCCAGGTCGTAGAGCACCTTGTGCCAGAAGCGCGCGTACATCAAATGCAACACCGTGTGCTCTGACCCTCCGATGTAGAGGTCGACCGGCATCCAGTACCGTTCGAGTTCCGGATCGCAGAGCATGTCAGGATTTCTGGGATCGATGAAGCGCAGATAGTACCAGCAGGATCCCGCCCATTGCGGCATCGTATTGGTCTCGCGGCGCCCCCGCAGCCCGGTTTCCGCGTCGGCAACATCCACCCATTCCGTCGCAAGTGCGAGGGGCGATTCCGTGGTGCCGCTGGGCTGGAATTTCTTGAGATCCGGCAGCAGAAGGGGAAGCTCTTTCTCAGAGAGCGGTTTCATCGTCCCGTCCTCGAGATGGACGATCGGAATCGGCTCACCCCAGTACCGTTGCCGCGCGAAGAGCCAGTCGCGTAGCTTGTATTGCACGACCGGTTTCCCATACCCCTTTTCCACCAGCCATGCGTTGATGCGTGCTTTCGCCTCGGGGGTGGAAAGGCCGTTGAGCGACACCTCCGCGTTGGCAGAATTGATCCCCTTGCCGTCGCCTGTGTATGCCTCGCGGTGGATATCGCCGCCGCTGACGACTTCGATGATTGGCAGCGAGTATTTGCGCGCGAAGGCATAGTCCCGCTCGTCATGCCCGGGAACTGCCATGATCGCCCCGGTGCCGTACCCCATGAGGACATAGTCGGCGATCCATGCGGGGATTTCCTTTCCGGTGGCCGGATTGATGACGGAACCGCCGGTTGCCACGCCGGTCTTGTCCTGTTCAACATCCCGGTCGCGCTCGCTCTTGCGCCGTGCTACTTCGCGATACTCATGGACTGCCCCCTTCTGTGAGGGAGTCGTCAGCTGGTCCACCAGAGGGTGTTCCGGGGCGAGGACCATGTACGTCGCGCCGAAGATCGTGTCCGGACGGGTGGTAAACACGCGCATGGACCCTCCGCCGGTGAGCGGGAAATCGATCTCCGCGCCCTCCGATCTGCCGATCCAGTTCCGCTGCTGCTCCAGGGTTGAAGATGGCCAGTCCAGGTCGGCCGCATCCAGCAACAGGCGCTCGGCGTATGCTGTGATGCGCATCATCCACTGTTTCATGGGCCGGCGTTCGACGGTGTATCCCTTCTCCACCCACTCATCCACTTCTTCGTTTGCCAGCACGGTTCCGAGGCCTTCGCACCAGTTCACGGGGATCTCCGCTACGTAGGCCAGCCGGTGCTTCGCAAGAATATCATGCTGTTGTTTTCGCGACATCGCGTTCCACTCGGCCGCCGTGAACGGGGGTTCTCCGGGAAGAACTGAAGAGCCGTGTTCTGCGAGGGCTTCCGCCAGCGTTTCAATGGGCCTGGCTTTCTGCCTCCGGGAATCATACCACGAGTTGTAGATCTGAAGGAAGATCCACTGGGTCCATTTGTAGTATCCCGGATCGGTGGTGTCGACTTCCCGCTCCCAATCGTAGCTCAACCCGAGCATTTTGATCTGGCGCCGAAACGTCGCGATATTCTGTTCGGTCGTGCTGCGCGGATGAATGTTGGTCTGCATCGCGTACCGTTCGGCGGGCAGACCGAATGCGTCCCACCCCATGGGATGCAGGACGTGAAATCCGCGCATGCGTTTGTACCGGGAGACGATATCGGTCGCCGTGTATCCTTCGGGATGCCCTACGTGCAAGCCAGCGCCGGAAGGATACGGATACATGTCCAGAATGAACATCTTGGGCTTCGTGGAATGCGATTCCGTCCGGAACGTGTGGTGGTTGTCCCAGTACATCTGCCACTTTGCTTCAATCGTGTTGAACGGGTAGGGCACCGTGTTCTTCCTTTGTTATGGTCTGTTGCTGTTCATCGCGCGACTGCTCATACTGCAGGTACAGTTCGGCAGTTGCGTTGCTTCCGAGTCGCATGCGCTGGCGGATTTCATCTGCGGTTGCGCCGTTGCGCGCCATGAGGAGCGCGGCCGTGTGGCGAAGGGAGAAAGGTGTCACCCTGCGCACTTTCCCCTGCTTCACTCCCGCTGCGGTAAGATTGGTATTGACCCGATCTCGTATGCCCCGTGTGGTCATGCGCTGACCGCGGGTCCGGTTCCCGGCGCTGGCGAACAGCGGTTCTGTGGGTCGCGCCGATCCACGGGCGGCCAGGTATCGGTCGAGGGCCGACACCACGTCCGGCGGCAATCCGACCCTTTCGTCCTTGGTCTTCCGGCCCTTTCCCTGAACCAGCATCCAACGCCTCCCCTCCTCTGCGTAGACATCCCGCATGTCCGCGCGGATCAGCTCGATCTCTGACAACGCGCACCGGAGCATCAGGAGGATCATGGCGTAGTCCCGCATGCCGCGCAAATCCGCCTGGGGCACTGCGGAGAGGAGCGCGCTCACATCTTCGGGCGACAGGTATTCCCGCGAATGAGTTGCCGGACGGCTGTTGCCGCCGACGTACCTGCCGGGATTCTCTTTCAAGACGCCGTTCCGCACAAGGTAGTCGCAGAACCGGCGGAATGCTGTCAGGTACGTGGAGACGCTCACGGCGGAGAGCCGCTTGCGGGTTTCGAGATAGCGCTTGTACCGCCGCACGTCTCCCACCCGGAAGCGGAATGATCCGTCCCGCGGAAACCAACGCACAAACTCCCTCAGCGCGCGGGCATACGTTCCCCTGGTCTCGGGCGTTGCGGACCTGAGACTCCCTACGAAGCCGTTGAAATGACGGGCAACGGCCCTGGGGGAGAGACGGACCTGATGGACGGCAGGATCGGGCATGCGCGGCATGAAGTGATGTGCAATAACAGAAATTAAGGAAAGTAAAGGCAACAAGCAAGACGGGAAACGCAGGAACCTCAGAATGCAGGACGGGGAAAAGTGCCTTGCGGCAGAGGCGGGAACGGATCAGACCATGCGGACTACCATCATCGTGATGTCGTCCGATTGCGGGGCGCCGGCCGCGTGCGCGATAATGTCCTGATGAATGATGTCGATGAGTCCCTGAGCTCCCCACCCCCCGGCCTTCCGGATCACCGTTTCCAACCGCTCCTCCCCATACTCCTGGCTCTGCGGATTCATCGCTTCGCTCACGCCGTCCGTGAACAACACGAGGAGGTCGC
>JADLEA010000022.1 GCA_020846365.1 Bacteroidota bacterium | reverse complement strand
TGTCATTGAACCCATTGCCGTCGCTCCTCAAACCGCCACAGTCTCAGCAACAGTGACTGCCGCCAGTTTCGAGATTCCGGGTAAGACAACGATTCCGAGCGACAACCTCGAGCACCGCGTCACCATAATGACTGCTGACCTTGGTGCAACCTTCAGTCATACGGCGGTACCAAAAGTACAGGAGGATGTGTACTTCAGGGCGAGGATGAAGAACAGTACCGAATACCCGATTCTCGCCGGCCCGTCAAGTGTCTATCTGGATAATAGCTTTGTCAACACTTCCGCTCTGTCTGCTGTGCTCCCCGCGGAGTCACTGGATGCATATCTCGGCGTGGACAATGGCGTCCGTGTGGAACGGAAGCTTCTGAACCGGGTCACGGAAGTCTCAGGCCTGTTCTCAAAGACGCACAAGATCCGTTACGACATCCTTATCATCGCTCAGAATCGGAAGAAAATCTCGCAGACGCTTTCCATTCAAGAGAACATTCCTGTTTCGCAGGATGAGCGGATCAAGGTAAACGTCACCTTGCCTCGGCCAGAAGAAATTGCCCCGGATGTGAACGGCATGATTACGTGGCAGGTACCGCTTGCCCCTGGAGAGCGGCGGGAGATAGGGCTGCAGTATTCGATCGAATCGCCGGTCGATATGAACGTCGGCGGTCTGGACTAGCGGTCGCTGAGGGGAACCTGTTCAGAATCCACTGGGATCGCTACTTGCACGGTCTGATCCCGGACAGGCCGGTCCGGCACGTGTGGCGTATTCACGTGAACGGACCGCCCGTGCCACAAGCTCCCCCTGCACAGGCGTAGGAGAGACGCCGGATGAAAACGACTACATCCCCATCAACTCCAGGACTTTGTACATAATCACCGCAGGCCAGAAGAGGGCTTTGAAGAACCCAATGACGCCACCCCAGAACGAGGTCGCATGGCTGATGAAATAGATGGCTGCTCCAATAAACGCCATTCCGTAAACGCCGCCAAACAATCCGTTGTCCTTCATGGGGTGTTTTCCTTTGTGGCCAAAAAAGGCCGATGATTCGCTTGCAGACATTGAGATCTCCTTCACTTCAGTTGATCTTCAATACACGCGTTTTGCTTCACCGAATTTTGTTGGTTTTCCCCAGTAATCCCCTCCGTTCTTCACCCAGCTGACTACCGCGGTCATAATGTCCTCCAGGCTATCCTGGTACGGGCCGAACCTCTGCACACAGAATGTGTCGTTCACCAGCAGACAACGATCCGGCTCTTCTCCGACAAGCACGGGCTTCTTTCCCAGCATCTCACCCAGTCTACTCGCGATGTCCCGAACTGCATAGATGGGACCTGACACGTTGAGTATGGACGGCGGGTTCGAACAGATCTCGAGCGCCCGGATCGCCCTGTCATTGGCGTCCCGCTGTGAAAGCATGTTCACATGCGGCACTGCGAGGGAGATCTCCTTCCCTTCAAGGATGGACTTCGCCAGGTCCACGATCACGCCGTATGCAAGGTGCTGGGCATACGTCAGCCGGTAGTAACACGAACGTTGCGCCGGGTACTTCCTTGCGGTGATGGTGAACGAACTCTCCCTGGCCACGATACTCCAGCCATAGATGCCTTTGGGATCCAGAGCATCGCCTTCTTTCGAGCCGCCCGATTCGACGGTCGTGAACGCATAGGGGTTTGCAGAGGAGAATACCACGATGCGCGATTCCCTGTACTTTTCACCGACAAGGTACGGCAGTATGCAATTGACCTGGACCGCTTTGTCCCAGTTGTCCGAGGAACCAAACTTGAACCCCGGCATGTAGATCACGTTCTCGGCGTCAGGGAGCCTGGCCAGGAAGTCCGCATCGGTCAACTCCCCTTTGAGCACTCTCACTCCCAACTCAGTGAAGAGCTCCGCAGTTCTCTCTCTGGGATTGCTGAACGTAGAAGCAACCGATACCGTGCGCTTGATACCGGCGATTGCGTCCGCCCGGGCAATCATCTCCGTCAACTCCGGACCCATCTTGCCGCTTCCCCCGAGTATCAGGATGTCCCCCTTCACGTTCCTGACGCAGTTAATCACTCCGTCGGTGGGAGTGCTCATGAACTCCCGAAGCTGTCTGCTGTTGATGACCTCCGTTATGTTCACGATTTTATCCCCACCTCCCTTTTCAAGTCTTCCAGGTTTGCCGACAGGAATTCCCTGTCGCTGATCACGGAATGGAAACTGTACGCCCTGTCGATTTCATCAGCCAGGCCTTTCCTTCCGTTCTCATGGAAGCAATATGGTCCCGGCAGAAGCCCCAGCGAATACAACCGGTACTTCACCCCCCAGACGGAATTCGCAAAGTCGGTCCTGGCATCAAACAGAGCGCCATTGCACATGTTCACAACGTGTGCGAGCTCTTTCTCGGGCACGGGCAACGACCACGGGTCTCCCTCTCTCGCCCCCATCACGGCTCCGGACCATTGCACCGCCGAATATGTGTCCGTGGCAAAATGCCCGAGCAAACCGCCAGCATAGCGCATCTTCACGACGCCTGAACCGACGGCGAACGGGAATACGCCCCCGAGATCCGAGACGATTCTGTCGTCGTTACCCGTCACCAGGACAAGCTCATCTCTCCTTGTGCTGTTTGCGGCCGCTTCCAGCATGACCTGTGCGCGGTAGGTGTTGAAAGGCGCCGACTTCGCGCCGTACACGATCGAGAAGATCTTCTCCCAGAGCCGGTAATGGAATTCCCTGCTTCCCGGAACCAGCTTCTGCAGCTCGAAGCCGAACACGGGTATCACGCCTGCAACGTCTTTGAATATCCGTATCACTTCCTTGTCGCTTTTCTTCGTGAACGCTGTGGGCGCGAGCATGACAATGTCGTATCCACACCTGGCTGCGAGCTCGGCCTGTTTCATGTAGTTCTTTCCGCTCACCGCGGACATCAGAAACATTTCCTCGCTGCCGTACTGCGCCACCGTTTCTTTGATGAGTTCCAACCAGTACCGGTAGATCTCGAGGTCGCCCCCGGAAAACTCACCGGTGTGTGCTCCCGGCACGATCGCTCTCGCGCCGGCCTTGATATAGTAGAGGGTGAGAAGTCTCTGCCACTTTTCGGAGGGTCTCTTGCGTTTGTCAAGCGCGAGCGGGCTTGGTATCCAGACTCCGCCGCGTTTGAGTTTGGCAAGCTGCTTCTCGTCGAGTTCCTTCATGTGTCTTTCTTCTGGGGTTGAGATCGCGAATCTTGCGGGATCTGCAGAATACATCCTGTGAGTATGAAATTTACCCTATCCAATGCAGAAAACCAAGAGCTCAGTGAGGCAAAACCCCGGAGATCGGACCGTTTCTTTGGTGAATTGTACCATCCGTAGCACAGTCGCTCGCCCGATTCTGCCATCCTTGGTGACTTCTGCACCGCTTGTGCAGACGATGCCTGTCTACTTCCCAGCCCAGTGAATACAATTCAGGTCAGAGAAATCGGCAGAAGGACCGGTGAAGCGACTGATATCGTTGCATACCGGCATGGCATGCAGCTTGCTGTGAATGTCGTTGGGGGGTTTCGTGGACGAATTCCAGCGGGAGCGCACCTTACCCGTACAAAAAACATTCATAAGAGGAGTTATGCAGAGCTTTCGTTTCGCCTTGATAGCGCTGGTCATGCTGTCATGTGGCAATGCATTCGCCCAGACGCGCACAGAGGAAACCCGAAAAACGGTCGATCCGGCAAAGGGGGATACGATTGTGACGGAATCGGTGATCATCACGCGCAGTGAAGACATCACCCCGCGGAAGAGCATCCTCCTCGTCAATCCTCTGAAGTTCTTCCTTTTTTATAACCTCACCTACATGCATCGCATGTCGCCCGATGTTGTTATGGGAGGCGGCATACAACTTCCCACACTCGGGGGAATTGACGGGTTCGGAGTGAATGCCGAAGTACGATTTCATCCTTCCGGCAAAGCTCCTCGTGGGTTCTACATCGCCCCGAACGTCGGCTACAATCGTCTTCGTGCAGGACACATCGAATCAGAGCCATTCTCTGTCGGTGTGTTGATGGGCTGGCAGTGGTTCCCCGGCGATGATTTCGCCATGGGCCTTGGCATTGGGGTGGACTACTATACGGGCTCGACAACAGAGGGCAATGAGGATCTTGGGAAATTCGACGGGACGGTTCCGGCGCTGCGATTTGACATCGGCTACGCGTGGTGATGCCGGCCGCCGATCCGTTACTTCAGACCCCGTTTCTTCTTCTCGATGAAGACCTGCGCATCCACGGGCTCTGAGCAGACGGAACACACATAGCGTTTGGTGGTCTCGTTATAGTCCGGCTCCCGGGTCTGCCCGCAATTCGGACAACGGACCACCAACGGCTTCTCGTCTTTCTGCTTTGCCATTCACATCCTTCGCTGTGGAATTCAGCCAGCCCTTCCTCCGAAATTCTCAGGTCACGCATACATCCTCGTTCCGTGGTCCGGAGTAACAGAGAATGTGCTTTCAGGAACCCTGTATTTCCCTAGGTGGCTGCGTGCGACTGGTGTCCCTCCGCGGAGCTTTTGGGAAGAAACCAGGCAAGGAAGAGTACGATGATCGCGGCAATCGTCGTTGCCGGTTGCATCCAGGAGACGTAGCCAATGATGGCCACCTGTACTGCCAGCCAGGCGAGCACGATCACGGCGGCAATGAACGCGGCCGCCCGCGCGCTCCGGGCGCGCGCGAAGACCGAGATCGCCGCAATGACAAAGGATCCACCAACAATGACAAACAGGAACAGGCCTGGAATGAAGTAGTCTTCAAACGGGCTCCCCTCCAGCCACTCCCTTGGAACATCCTGCGCGCCTGACATCCCGTAGAATCCGCCCGCAAAAGCATTCAGTGCTACGAAGGCCAGGAGAGCCCCGAGCGCCGTGCGGAGGTGATCTGATGTGACTTTCGGCATGAGTCCTTCTTTCCTTCTACCCCTGTGCGCAACGGAACCGGTCCCTGGAACGATATGAGCCAACTCGTGGAGCCGGATCCTGCTCGAATCCGGTACTTACTGTTTTACGAGTTCAACCCGGCGATTTCTGGCCCGGCCATCCTCGGAGTCATTGGTGGCTACCGGGGCGTACGGACCGTTCCCAAATGATTTCATGCGGTTGGCCGCGATGCCGTGCGTGCGAACCAACGACTGCACCACCGCTTCCGCCCTGCCTTGAGAGAGCGTCATGTTCGCATCCAGAGCTCCCTCGTTGTCGGTGTGTCCGACCACGTAGACTTTCAGACCTGTATCCTTCTTCAGAAGCTTCGCCACCTCACCGATAGCTTTCTCCGATTCTGGCTTGAGGGTTGACTTGCCCGTGTCGAAAAGGATGCCGC
>JADLEA010000021.1 GCA_020846365.1 Bacteroidota bacterium | reverse complement strand
CTTGAGAAAGCGGACATCACCGGCAACATTTCCTACGACCCGGAGAACCATGATCTCATGGTGAAGAAGCGGGCGGAGACGATCGAGCGCATCGCGGACGACATCCCGGAGCAAACGGTGGAAGGGGACCAGCAGGGCGACCTTCTCGTCCTCGGCTGGGGCAGCACCTACGGTGCCATCAAAAGCGCGGTGGCCGAAGCCAGGGAACGCGGGCTTTCCGTCTCCCATGCACACCTGCGCTACGTCAACCCCTTCCCGAAAAACCTGGGCGAAGTCCTCTACCGGTTCAAGCACGTGCTGATCCCCGAAATCAACAACGGCCAGCTCATCAAGCTGATCCGCTCCCGCTATCTCATCCCTGCGGTTGGATTCAACGTGATCAAGGGCCTCCCCCTGCGATCGGAAGAGATCGAGAGCAAGATTGACGATATCCTTGGAGGAAACCATGGCTGATACCACGGCAACAGCCCCTGTGAAACTTACCATCAAGGATTTCCAGTCTGACCAGGATGTACGCTGGTGCCCGGGATGCGGAGACTATTCAATCCTTGCGCAGGTCCAGCGGGTGTTCCCTGAGTTTTCCCACAAAAAGGAAGACTACGTCGCGATCTCCGGCATCGGCTGTTCCAGCCGGTTCCCGTACTACATGGACATTTACGGTCTGCACGGCATTCACGGCCGCGCGCCGGCCATCGCCTCCGGGGTCAAGATGACCAATCCCAAACTGGATGTCTGGATGGCCACAGGCGACGGGGACGGGCTCAGCATCGGCGGCAATCACATGATCCATATGCTCCGCCGGAACATGAATATCAAGGTGCTCCTGTTCAACAACCAGATCTACGGCCTCACCAAAGGGCAGTACTCCCCCACTTCGCAGTTGGGCCAGATCACCAAATCCACGCCGATGGGCGTCATCGATCCTCCGTTCATCCCGGTGTCTCTGGCGCTGGGTGCGGGAGCGACGCTTGTCGCACGGGCGATGGACCGCGATCCGAAGCATCTTCAGGAGATGGTCCGCCGTGCGGAGAACCACCACGGCGCGGCGTTTGTCGAAATCTACCAGAACTGCAACGTCTTCAATGACGGCGCCTTCTCCCTCTTCACAGAGAAGGACACCCGCGACGACCACGTGGTCTATCTGGAGCATGGAAAGCCGCTGGTCTTTGGAAAGGCGCAGGAAAAGGGAATCAGATTAAACGGTTTCACGCCTGAGGTTGTCAAAACCAACGAGGGCCGGTATTCCGTGAACGACCTGCTGGTGCACAACGAGCAGGACTCCACGCTGGCGTTCATCCTCGCAAACATGATCCACAATCCCGAGCTCCCCAGGCCAATGGGCGTGTTCATGGCGCTCTCGCGGCCGACGTATGAAGAGATGATGCAGGAGCAAATCGCGAAAGCAAAGAGCAAGCGGGGCGATGGTGATCTGCAGAAGCTTCTGAACGGCGAAGAAACGTGGGTGATCCAATAAGCGGGTCAGACGCGGTGTTCCGGGAAAGGGAGGCGCTGCCTCCCTTTTCTGTTTCAGGCAAAATCCCTATATTGCCACGACCCTGAAAGATGAACTCTCTCACCACCTTTTTGCTTGCGCATAAGCGGTTCGTCCTGACGACGCACGTTAATCCCGACGGTGACGCCCTCGGCTCCGAACTTGCCCTCGCCGCCTGGTTGACGGGCCGTGACAAGGACGTCGCCATCATCAACTGCAGCACCACCCCCTTTGTCTACCGGTTCCTTGATCCGAAGGAGCGTATCCGGGTCTTTGAAGAGCGCCGTGATGCCGATGCCCTTCTCTCAGCCGATGTCATTGCCGTCGTGGATACCAATCACCCCAACCGCACAGACGGCATGGAAGAACTGATCATGCGGAGTCCGGCGACGAAGATCTGCATCGACCATCACCTGGATCCGGGGAAGTTCGCGGAGCACTACTTCATCGATCCCGATGCAACGTCCACGGGCGAGATACTCTACCGTTTGCTCGAGTGCGATGCCGACCACAACCTCTCTCCGGAGATTGCGCGCCCTCTCTATTGCGCGATCATGACGGACACCGGCTCCTTCCGGTATCCGCGCGTTGACGCCGAGGTGCACCGGATGGTGGCCCGGTTGATCGAAGCCGGGGCGGACCCGGTGGAGACGTACCGGAACGTGTATGACCGTTGGTCCAACGGCCGCGTGCGGCTTCTGGGGGAAGCTCTGGGCAGCCTGCGGGTGACGGGCAACGGCGGCATTGCTTCCATTGGCATCACAAAGGACATGCTGGAGCGGACGGGGACGTCGGAGGAAGACACCGACAATTTCACCACCTACCCCATGAGCATCGACGGCGTCTGCATCGGCCTGCTGTTCGTGGAGATTCCGGAAGGCACGAAGATCAGCTTCCGGTCGAGGGGAGAGATTCCTCTTAACCGCCTGGCACAGGAATTCGGCGGCAACGGACACAAGAATGCCGCCGGCGCCCGGATTCGCGGGAAGTCGCTGCCGGCCCTGCGAGATGCAGTGCTCCGGGCAGCAGAGAAGTATCTGATACCACCAGCTCAACATCCATGATTTCACTCAAAGTCATTGCCGGAAAACCGGAAGGTGTTCGCGCGGACCTCGTGGCTGCGATAGTCTTTGAAGACGAACCCGGGTTCTCCCGTCGAATGGCGGAGGTACGAAAGACCGCCGGCCATATTCCGCCCCCGGTGGCGTCAGGGGCCTTCAAAGGGAAACTCGGCCAGACTCTCATCGTCCCGATCGCGGGCCGGGCCGCACATCAGATCGTACTCGTCGGTGCAGGACCGGCCGGGAGGTTCAGTCTCGAGGCGGCGCGGCGCATTTCTGCCGCGGCCATCAAGGCCGCAATGGCACAGCATGCTCCCGCCGTCGTGCTGCAGTTGCCGGATGCGGAGGAACTTTCGCCGCTTCCCCTCTTGAAAGCGGGGGTCTCGCTGCGCGATCTCGCCCTGTCCTTTGCGGAAGGGGGAGCGCTGGCGGCGTATCGATTCGACAAGTACCGGACAGAAAAGGAGAATGACTTCGCAGGGGTGAGGTCTTTTTCCTTTCTCGTCGCCTCACGCAGGAATTTCGACACCTACAGACAGGGCGTGCGCGATGCAGCTCTTGTCTGCGAAGCGACCTGGCTCGCACGCGATCTGGCAAACGCACCAGGGAATGAGATCTATCCGGAGTCCCTTGCCCGCCGCGTGCGCATGGCCGGCCGCAAGCATGGGTTCTCCGTCACCGTCTTCGACGAGAAGAAGATTGCCCGTCTGGGGATGGGCGGACTTCTCGGCGTGGCGAAAGGGAGCCGGAAGCCTCCCCGGTTCATCATCATGGAGACCAGGACGCCACGGGGCCGGAAGCGGCCGACCATAGTTCTGGTCGGCAAGGGGATCACCTTTGACGCCGGCGGCATTTCGCTAAAGCCCTCAGCCAACATGGCGGAGATGAAGATGGACATGTCCGGCGCAGCCGCGGTGGTTGGCGCACTGCAGGTGGCAGCTCACCTGCGGCTCCCTCTGCGCCTGATCGGGCTCATTCCGGCAGCAGAGAATCTCCCGGGCGGGAACGCCCTGAAGCCAGGTGACATCCTCCGCCATCTCAACGGCAAGACATCGGAGATCGACAACACGGACGCGGAAGGTCGGTTGATCCTGGCCGATGCGCTTTCGTACGCCTCGAGGTACACTCCTGACCTGGTTATCGATCTCGCAACCCTGACGGGGGCAGTGGTCGTCGCGCTCGGTCACGTCACGACGGGCATGCTGGGGACTTCCGAACCCGCCATGCAACAACTGCGTGCCGCGGGAGATCGGACCTTCGAGCGCGTGTGGGAGCTGCCGCTGTTCGAGGAGTATGAAAAGCTCATGAAGAGCGAGATCGCCGATGTGAAGAATGCCGGGGCCCGCTGGGCTGGAGCCATCACAGGAGCAGTGTTTCTCAAGCACTTCATCGGTTCGTATCCCTGGGTCCATCTCGATATCGCCGGCACTGCGATGCTCGAAGAACCCGGCGAATACTCCCAGCGGGGGGCATCGGGCGTAGGCGTCCGGCTCCTGGTGGATTTTCTTCGTCATTACAAACCGTAGGTACTGCTTATGCGCGTTCGAGAGCTGCAATCCGCACTCTGCGTGTTGACGATCCTGTCCGGAGCTGCGACGGCACAGATTCTGGAACCACCTCGCCCGGTAGAACCGCAGACCTTCGTCTCCCTCACAGCGGTGAGCGCCCCCGGGGCCGATTCACTGACATCCAGGGTGTACGTCATCTACAGGATTGAGCGGGACTTCTTCGTATCGGTCCGCGCAACCGACAGCACCCTGAACGCGCCGTATGTCCGGAAAGGGGAGATTCTCGTCGAGCTCTTTGATTCCACTGACATCTCGGCCGCGCGGGAGATCTCACACGTGGTCATCCCTGACGTCCGTTCCGAACCGGTGCCGGGAGAGCGCTTCTGGCACGAGGGGATCACGTCGTTCGTTGTCCCGGCCGGTCCGTACAGAGTCTTCTTCGAGGCCACCGACAAGGAATCACAGCGCCGCTTTGTGCATCCACCCACAAGGATCCGTGCGTTGAGCGGAGGGCGGCATCCGTTTGCCCTGCACGGACTCGCATTTGTCGGGCCGCGTACGGATGATCGGATCCCCGTTGATTGCTATGGAAACGATATGCTCTTCAGCGCGCCGCGCGAGCTGCTCGTTGCGTGCGTTCCTCCCCACGATACGACCTCCGTGGTACGAATCGAATATGCGATCGCCCGGGTGGAGCCAGAGGAGAAGTCCGGAACGACGGTAGCGGCCGACACCCTCGAACGTGTATCGCTCATCAGGGGGAAGGATCTCGTCATCGCCGGCTCCAGCAGCCCTCCGGCATTCGCGTTCAACGATGCGTCGGCAAGTCGCGTTGCGTATTTCTTTGTGCCGTTACGGACGGTGAATCTCCCGCTGCGCAACTACACCCTCACGGTACGCGTCCGGTCAGGGAGCGAAACGGCAACGCTGGTCCGGCCATTCAGGAATATCTGGCCGACGATGCCCGCCTCTTTGAAGGTCCCTGAGCTGGCCCTCAATGCACTCCGGTTCATTACGACGGAGGACCAGCTTGATTCGTTGAAGAGCGGCGGGTTCGAGCGCCAGAGGGAAAACCTGGAGCGGTTCTGGGCGCCCAAGGACGCGACGCCCGGGACGGCACTCAACGAAGTGATGGCAGAGTACTACCGTCGCGTGGATGCTGCGATGCGTGAGTTCGGGACGTTGAAGGAGCCCGATGGAACAATGAGCGATCGCGGCCGGATCTATATTCTCTACGGCCCCCCGACACGCACGGAGAGGAGCCTTCAGCCGAGCGGCGGACACACGGAGACGTGGATCTATGAACGGCTGAACAGACGTTTTACCTTCGTGGACCAGGACCGGAACGGCACGTACACACTTCTTCCTGCCTCCCCATGAGCAAGCCGCTGATTGCCATCACCGTCGGGGACTGCAACGGTATCGGCCCCGAGGTTACCCTCCGAACCGCCACAGCACGGTCGATCCGCGCGATCTGCACGCCTGTGCTGGTCGGTCCTGCAGTCGTCTTCGAATACTATGCCCGGCTGTTCCG
>JADLEA010000020.1 GCA_020846365.1 Bacteroidota bacterium | reverse complement strand
TTGGTGCCAACACCCAAAGTCGCCTAAAATCTGACAATTTGCCCGGTTGCGCAGATGTCCGCTTCCCAATTCTGCGAAAACGGGTTTCGGGTTCGGAAATCCCTCCAGATCCTTGTATGTACCTTCACAGTGCCTTTGTGTCTTATTGATGGGAACCGGTCATGGATAGCAACGAAGACCGCGTCCAGCGCCTCCTGAATGATCAGAAGAGAAGGCTTCTCGAAGACTCGCGCGGCGTCCATATCTCTCAAGGGGAGGTCCGCTTACCGCCGGAGGCGGAGCAGGACTGGCTGGAATACGTGTCCGAACTGGACCGGCAGTATTCGGCCCATCGGCAAATTACCGTTCGTGCATTCGCGGGATATCCCGCAGTCAAACCGTTTGCCACACTAACTCCTGCGGAACTGGAAACGGAGCTTGACGCATTGCTTGAACACCTTCTTGCGAACAACATCGTTGTGCATTTTGGCAGGCCGGTGTCAGACGCCGAGGTTTACCGGTTCATTACGGAGGAGTTGTTTGAGGAACGGATGGATGACATCCGCATCAACGGCATGCTCCACACGTTTCTCTACGACGACGTTCATCCCGATGTAGAGAGCGAGGTGCGGTCCGCCCTGGATGATTTCTTCATGGCGTTCTTCATGAGGGATTATGCATTGCTCTGGCGCATGAGCGCACACGGCGCGGCCTACTCCGTTCATGCGGGGCGCATGACTCCGGAGAGGTTGATGCTCGCGTTTCAGCGTGTTTTTGATCGCGTGATGATGTTCACCGGGCATTGTCTGGGTGAGGCGTCGTGCGAAATCGACGGAAACTGTGCGGAAGCCAGATGTGTACTCTCATGGACCGGGATTCAACGAGAAACCCGGCGGGTGTGTGGTGGCTCGGGGGAGGCCGTGGTGGGATTTCAGAAGAACCGGTACAGCGCATGGGACGTCGTTCGCGTGGCCCTACCCGGGCTGATGGAGACCAGAGCGTCTCTGTCACGATAACGCCCGGGGGTTGGCGGCGGCACGTTGCGCGAGCCGGTCCGGCTGCGCGCCGGCATACCGCCGGCCGCCTTCTCCCGGGCGTCCCTGTGCACTAGACCTGCGCAGGTGGTGTTGCAGGCGGTGTTGCGGCAGCTTTGGGCTTGAACATCGCGTAGCCGATCAAGCCGCCGATCAGGCCGAACAACGGGTTGATGACGAATGATGTAACGATGCTTACAGGTGAAAGTTCTCCTTCCATGATCCCCTGTTCCATCTGCTCCAGTGCGTCGGGAGGCATCTGGTCGAGGATCCCCATGCTGTCGTACATGTCCATCAGGATCTTGTACGTCGCTTCTCCCGCGACATTACCGATGGTGAAGATGAAGATTGCCGCGAGGATATTGCCGAAGAGGGCTCCGAAGAGACCCGCAAGCGCACCGAGGACAAGTGCATCGTTGTTGGTCAACGGCGGCATCTCCGGCGTCAAGTCCTTCTTGTAGAAAAACACAGCCATGACCCCGCCGAAGATCACACCCGCACAGCACAGACAGTTGATCAGGCTGAGGAACGGAACACCCGAGATGATACCAATGATGATGCCGCCATACAGGGCGGGCATCAGCTTGCTCGGTTTTTCAGGCATCGACTGATCCTTTCGGTTGATGAAGAAGGATGGTTGGTTGGGCATGCCTCTCACTAACAGCCCCCAGTGCCACGGGGAGGACGACAAAGGGAATCAAGAGACCGAACAGCGCGCCCGTCACGAGCCGCGAAGACGTTGTCACTTCCGCGATTCCTACCAGGCCGAGTGCCACGTCGAGCAGCATCGGCATCAACGCGAGGATGAGCAGCGCACGGGAGGGAGCGTGAGGCCGGCGGACATCACGGAACAGGGGGTAGAGCAACGTGCCTGCCAGGAACGCGAAGTAGATGGCAGAACAGCGCGAGCAGACGGCGATCGGTTCGCCCCAGAGATGCAGCGAGCGCCCGTCCAGCTGGTGACAGACCCGGTGAAACGGTTCACGGAGAACATCAGCCCAGAACGAGGCGCCGCCCCCGGCGTGGGCGAGGAATGGAACCGCGACGATCAATGCACACCAGAGGAATGCTCCAGCGAGAATGACAAGATAGGCGGCAACGGACCTGTTCATAGGGGTGTGAGAAATAATAGAGCAAAATCACCCGATAAGCAAACGCCCGCTCCTCGCTACTCTCCGGTAAGCAGCTTCTCGTACTCTGCCTTGTACCGCTTGATGGCCTGGAAGATGGCGTTGGCGATCTTGCGCTGACCGGCGCTGCTTTTGAGGAATTTCTCTTCGCTGCGGTTTGACACGAAACCCGTCTCCACCAGGATATTCGGCATGGCGGCACCCACCAGGACGAAGAAACCTGCCTGCATAACGCCGCGGCTCGAGAGTCCCTGCATTTTCTTCACTTCCTTGTGCACAAGATCGGCCAGGACCTCGCTGGATTTCACGTAGGCGCTTTGCGCCATGGTCACGAGGATGAAGTTTTCGTCCGTGAGCTCCTTGTACCGGTCCTCGTACCCCTCTTCCAGCGTGATCACTGCGTTTTCTTTCTCGGCGATGGCAATGGCTTCTTCCGTACGGCCGGGGCGGAGGAGATAGATTTCCATCCCGCGGGTGGGGCTCGGCTTGCGCTTCGTGGAATTACAGTGAATGCTGAGAACGAGTTTGCCGCCCGCCTCGTTTGCAATCTGTCCTCTCCGGTAGAGGGGGACAAAAACATCCTTCGAGCGGGTGTACACCACGCGGACATCGGGGAGGTCTTTCTTGATGAGCGCTCCCAGCTTCAGCGCAATGGCCAGCGCGATGTCCTTTTCATAGACACCCGATACGCCTATCGTCCCCGGATCATGCCCCCCGTGTCCGGGATCAATAACGATCACATCAAGATCCCATCGTTTCTTGCGCTCAGAGAGATCCGGAAACACCCCGGGCGTCACGGTGCGGTCCACGGAACGCGAAGGAGCTTCTTCCGCCGGGGCGGCACTCACGGGCTCGACCGGTTTGCTTTCCGCGGCATCGGGTGTGCGGATCGACACCAGAATATCCTGAGAACCATCCTCGCGCAGGATCTCCGATGCGGCGATCTTCCCCGCAAGCTTGAATGTCAGCTGTACGGACGTGGGAGACTGGATTGCCACAACGTCCTTGACGATCCCGGTCTCTTTGATGGCGTTGATGGTCTTGACATCTGCTTTCACATCCACCAGGGTGACGTAGAGCCATCCATCCTGACGCAGCCAGCTCTCTACATCTTCGATCCGCTTGCTGGAAGGGATCCGGATGAGCATGCCGTTGGTTTTGGGCTCAAGGAACACGGTCGGGATGTCGAAGGCGGAAACCGGAGATACTGTTCCCACGCGCAGAACATTGGCGCCCGGGTCAAACGTTGCGGTCTTGTTGAAGACGAGCGAAAAATAGGGAAGGAACGATTGCAGGGGCACAAAGAATGACCCCGCCGCGAACATGACGTTGACCGGGAGCTGATAGACCGTCTGCCGCTGTGCCTGGTCGGTGACGACAATAAACGGGCTTCCTCCGGTGACTTTGATCCGGTATGGGCCCTGTTTCAGTTCCATCTTTGCCGCCGCGACGTTTTCGTAGGAGGTCAGCTGGAAGGTCTGCGCCAGATCGGTCAGGGAAGCATAGAGGATACCACGCGTCCGGAATACGCCGATGACCGTGCTGTGCAGGCGGTCCTGGTCCACCACCACGCGAACAGTGTTGTCTTGTGCCTCCGCCGGGGACGCGCACACGACGAGCAGTGCGAGCGCAATGATGAGCGTGCTGCTCCGCATTGCGACCGGTATCCTCCCTGTGAGGAGTGGAGGCCTGGGAAGGGGCATCGGCATCTACCGGAATTTGATCTCGAACAAGGCGCGCACGAGGATGCGCACAAGTTCCCATCGCGGGTGCCGTGTGCGGACGATGTACTGGTGTTGCACGTCTCGTCCCTCGACGGAGTCGCGTGTGCTGATCATGACGGATAGGGGGAACAGGGTCATCGTGGTGTCTCGTCGGATACGCGTGATGAAATGACTATGCCGCGCTCCGCCAATTCGCGGATCATCGGTTGCCCGGGGACGCAGAGCTCTTGAGGCAGTACGCCTCGCCGCGTAATGGTACCCCTGGCAATCATCAGGGCCGTAATGGCCGTGGGAAAGGCCGTCGTGCGCATCATGGCGGTGATGCGTGTCTCTGCATCATACGCATCCACGAATTCATACACAAGGGTCTGACGCTTTGCATTCTTGATTCCGTGCAGGATTGCCCGCGCGAGCACGACATCGCCGTCGTCGGATGAGAGGCGTCGCTTCAGGAGCTCCGTGAAAAGCTCCCGGGATGTCCTGACCCCTCCGCCGACCAGAGGCTCGGAGGCAGCGAATCCGAGGTCGAGGAGGAGCCGGAACTTCTCGCAATGCCCCGGATAACGGATGGTTTTGTAGTCCAGCGCGCGGACCTTTCCTTTCAGCGTGCGCGTGAGCGTGGAGAGTCCGCCGGATGTGTAGAATGCCTCCAGGCGCCCAAACGGGGGTGGAAAGGTGAGCTCCTCCAGGCCCGTCAGCGAGGGGACGGTGCGAAGCTTGCCGTTTTCCAGGATTTCTGCCGGCTCCAGGTATTCATTGAGCAGGCCTTCCGCAGAGAAGACGATCTGGTAGTGCAGCGGTGGTCGCGGATGCTGCGGGAGTCCACCGACGCGCAGGTGTATCGCATCCACGGCATCAAAAGCTTCCATACCGGTCACTGCCAGCACGTTGATGAGGCCGGGGGCGAGGCCGCAGTTCGGAACGATCGTCACGTTGTGCTCACGGGCCTCGGCGTCCAGCAACAGCTGGCGGTCCACAACGTCGTTGTTTCCTCCAAGATCGCACATGTGCACCCCGGCTTCAATCGCCGCGCGGGTGATGGACTCGTTGACGCTGTACGAGACAGCGCTGACCACCACCTCGCAACTCTGAAGCGCCGAACGGAGAGATGCACCGTCGCGGACATCCAGGTGTATGGGCCTGACATTCGGCCCGATTGCCTTTGCCGCCGCGTCTGCGCGCTCGAGCTCCCTGTCGGCAAGCAGGACGGTGTGCTCCTTTGACGCCTTTGCGAGGTCATATGCCACTGCGCTTCCCATCATCCCTGCGCCCAAAACCAGAAACCTCATTGCAGGTCCTTCCATGCCTATTTGCGGATTACTCCTGTCTCTTTGCTCCAGAACAACAAGTCGAGTTCATCCATGGGGATACCCGTTGCCTCTGCGAACGCACGGAATCGATCTTCGATCCTCAGATATCTCCTGACAGTCATCGTCGCGGGCAGAGTCCGCACCACGCGGTGATGCTTGAGATTCCGCAGAATGTGCCGGTCGAGGATGGCGAGATTCCTGAAACCGATATTACGCACGTACTGGGATGCTTCTTTCATACCCAATCCGCGCACGTTCTGCACGAGCCACTGGCGTACCTGCGGTCCTTTTGTTCCGGGACCGTGGTTTGCCATTCTGCCGGCTTGCACCACACGATCAATGTCCGGAAACTGGACGCGAACTTCAAGCAAGCGCCTGGCCTTGGTATTGTGAAATCGAATATAGGATTCCGGCCTGCGCAGGATATCCGTAGGATCAAATCCGTGTTCCCGGAAGCCGGTTTCGCACAATGCCTGCACGGCGCGGTCTGCATGTTCCGCGCTCGACTGCGGGGTCAGGATGCAGTACGCAAGTTCGTAGAACAGGCCATCCGGTGGCACGGCGGCGAATTCCTGCAGGCGCTTACGAATTGCCTTCCGGGATTTGCGGTGAGCGGCGAAGAGATCGTCCAGCGCGGGATATGGCGCGGAAGTCATGGAAGGCTCACGCGTGTCCTGGCGCCGCGAGTGTGAAGCCGGACGAGCCCATCGCGCTCCAGCTTTGTGAGCATGCGGTGCAGCCACGCTCCGTTGCGCTGTGTGAAACGCGGGGCGACGCGCGTCCCGAGATTCTCAAGAGAAACCGTCTGCCCGTCTTTGAGCGCGCGCAAATGGTTAATGATGCGGCCGCGGGTCAGCCGATCCGGCACGCCATACAGAGAGGGTTCCCTCTTTGCCAGCGTTGTTCTTGCGGTATGCATCCTTGTGCGCGACCTGCATGACGTTGCGACTGGGCAGATGGCACACTTCGGCGACCTGGAGGTACAGACCAATGCGCCCAGGTCCATGACGGCTTGATTCCATTCGTATCCCCTTTGCGCTGGAAAGACACTCTCTGCTCGGGCCTCAACAAGGCGGAGAGGTACTTTGCCGGCAGGACTCGTCATGCGCCAGAAGTGGCGCGAGAAGAGACGCTGGATGTTCACCTCCACAACAGGAACAGGTACGCCGAAGGAGGAATTGAGCACCGCGCGGGCAGTGTATGTTCCGA
>JADLEA010000019.1 GCA_020846365.1 Bacteroidota bacterium | reverse complement strand
TTCCGCCCCGAACGATGAGGGAGTTTTTGGTGTCATTCACTTTGGCAAGAGAAGGAAGGCCGAAGATGATGCGACTGATGTCTCCGGCTGCGCCCGGGGCCCTGCGTATTTCCTCTGAAGAGAAGGCAAGAGCGCTCAGGGGCTTCACCCGGGTAGCGGCGAAGTAGCCGGCCGTGATGGTTTCCGGCGCAATCTCGACCGCGGCACTACGCATCTCCACCCGCACGTACGTGGTCCGGGGGGACCCCACGATAAGGTCAGTCTTCACGAGCGTCTCGTAGCTGATGTGGCTGCATCGGAGGGCGTAGGTACCCACGGGCACGTCCTTGAAGATGAACTCCCCGTTTTCATCTGTGGCCGTCCCAATCGCTGTTCCTTGGATCATCACATGCGCCCCGGGGATCTCAATCCTGGAGTCGGCGTCGATAACCCTGCCTTTCATGGTCCCTTTGGGAGACTCCCTCTGTGCGGCACCGGTGAACCACGGCACCAACAGCGAGAAGACGAGCAGAGCGTGTTTCAGGGGCATGCAACTCTCCTGGCGTACTGTGGGCGACGAGACGAAACGGCCTGATACTTCCTGTCAAGATACGGGTTGTGGCAGGCGAACGCGACTGAACCGATGGGTTTGGACTACCAGACCGACGGGGTTGGACCTGACGCTCGTTCTGTGGCGTGGACGATCGCGCCGGATGCCTCATGTCCCATCCAGTCCACATAGTCCTTTCCCCCGCCGGGGGTTCTCGGAGGAACTGATGCACCGGTTCTCCTGTTATGGTGAATACGTCTTAGAGCTAAACGTTCACGAAGTCACGCATTCTCAAGAGGAGGGGCAGATGAAGGGCAGTCGGTGGTCGATGTATACCGCATGGGTGTTTCGGGCCGCGGTACTTGTTGCAGTGCTCTCACCGTCGGAGGCGGGAGCGACAGTGCATGTCATCCGGTTCGGCGGTGAATTCGGGAACTCGTACACACCGAACGAGCTGGCCGTGGCGGTAGGCGACACGGTACGGTGGCAGGGGGATTTCGGATTTCATCCGCTGAGTTCGACCGCGGTACCGGCGGGTGCGGGGGCATTCACCAGCGCATCCGGATCCGTGTTCAACTATGTCGTGCCTGCCCCGGGCAACTACAATTATACCTGCGACTCGCACGGACCGGGGATGAGCGGCTCGTTCATTGCGGTGGTCAGTGCGGTTGACGAGGGGACGGCGCAGCCCGGGAGGTTCGAGCTACGGCAAAACTATCCCAACCCGTTCAACCCCTCCACCACGATCGGATATCAGGTCCCCGGTGTTGCGGCATCCTGGGTGAAGCTCGCTGTGTTCAACCTGATCGGACAGGAGGTGGCGGAGCTGGTGAATGGGTTGAGGAATGCGGGGAATCACGTAGTGACCTTTGACGCCAGCAATCTGCCGAGCGGGATCTACGTCTACCAGCTTTCGGCATCCGGCTTTTCGAGCACGAGAACCATGGTGCTTGTGCGGTAGGGAGCCGGCGTGTGTTCTGCGGGTCAGCTCGGTCATACGCTGAGATGCGTGCTTGCACATGACGCGGGTGCGAAAGTGCCGCCTCTCTCCGGGGCGGCACTGACGTTTGCGGATGTTTTTTTCTTTCCCCCCTTGACATTCACGATCCGCACGAGTATATTCCGACGAAATAGTCTGATATAGAGTCCAACGATGCCTGCAGGGCATCTTGTTGTGGGATAAATTCAGACAATTCAGTCTGAATATCAGGACAGGAGGCCTGATCCGTGCACCCTGCCGTCGAGAGGTCCAGCCGTCCGTGGTCGCATTCTCCATCCAGATGTGCCTTCCGCGTACGGGAGGGCTGGCGCCATGTGGCCCTCCCGGGGGCGGCACTATGGGCGCTGTGCGTGATGCTGCCGGTCCCGGAAATGCTTGCACAGGATGTCTCCGTGGATTTCCGGAACAACTGCCAGAGTTGCCACACGATCGGAGGCGGGCGGCTGACCGGACCTGATCTCAAAGACGTCGCGCGGCGGAAGGAGCGGTCATGGTTGATTCAGTTCATCCAAGACCCCAAGAGCATGATCGATGCCGGCGATCCTTACGCGCAAGAGCTTGTCAAAGCGTCGCGCGGCGTCGTTATGCCGAGCCTTCAGGGAATGACCCGCCTTCGCGCCGAGGCGTTGCTGGATCTGATTCAGGCAGAATCACAGCTTTCACGTTCGCAGTTTGCGGGGACGCAAGTCAGTGACCGGCCGTTCACGCCCGAAGACGTCGAGTGGGGCAGGCGGGTCTTTGTGGGCTCTCTGCCGTTGAAAAACGGAGGTCCGGCCTGCATGTCGTGTCACACCGTTCAGGGATTCACGTTTTTCGGCGGTGGGACCCTTGCCCCTGACCTCACGACTGTTCTGGAGCGGTACCAGGGGCGCAAGACTCTCTCGGCGTGGCTTTCCGCCCCGCAAACACCCACCATGAGTTCACTGTACACCCGCGCGCCCCTCCACAGCGATGAAGTGCTTGCGATTGTCGCCTATTTCCAGAGCACACTTGCGCGCAACCCCGACGATATTTCCCCAGCCCGGCTCAACTTCATTCTCGTCGGGCTTGCCGGCACACTCCTCATCATGGGCCTGCTGGATGTCGTATGGGGAAAACGCTTCCGCACCGTACGGCGGGATTTGGTACGGAAGAAACGACTGGAGATTGCGCATGAGTGACACCGGCCATATCAGCTGGATCAAAGACGAAGACGACGTGCACCTCCGCAGCTGGGAGGAGTTCTATCGAAATCGTTGGCAGCATGACAAGGTGGTGCGGAGCACGCACGGCGTCAATTGCACGGGGAGCTGCACATGGATGATTCACGTAAAAGATGGGATCGTGACATGGGAAATGCAGGGGCTCGACTACCCGTCCCTGGAGCACGGTCTCCCGCCATACGAGCCGCGGGGTTGCCAGCGGGGCATTTCTTTCTCCTGGTATCTTTACAGCCCCCTGCGCGTCAAGTATCCGTACATCCGCGGCGCGTTGCTGGACCTCTGGCGCAAAGCGCGTGCGGAGCATGAAGACCCGGTAGATGCATGGAAGGCGCTCGTTTCGGATCCGGACGCACGCGGCCGGTGGCAGCGCGCACGCGGCAAGGGCGGATTTCGACGCGCCAGCTGGGACGAAGCCCTGGAGATTACCGCCGCCGCGAACATCCACACGATCAAGACACACGGTCCCGACCGCATTGCCGGCTTCTCCCCGATCCCTGCCATGTCCATGATCAGCTATGCCGCCGGCGCACGCCTGATGCAGTTGCTGGGCGGCATCTCCCTCTCCTTCTACGACTGGTACTGCGACCTTCCCCCCGCCTCCCCGGAGACATGGGGAGAGCAGACCGATGTGCAGGAATCAGCTGATTGGTACAATGCGAAGCTGCTCGCGGTGATGGGCTCCAACCTGAACATGACCCGCACGCCCGACTGCCACTTCGCGGCGGAAGCACGACACAACGGGACCAAGATGTATGTGTTCTCTCCGGATTTCAGTCAGGTGGCAAAATACGCGGACCACTGGGTTGCCGTGAACGCCGGCCAGGACGGTGCCTGGTGGATGGCGGTAAACCATGTGCTGCTGAAGGAGTTCCACCACGAAAAGCAGACACCCTATTTCCTGGAGTACGCAAAACAGTACACCGACGCGCCCTACCTTGTCGAACTCACCAGAGACGGGGATACTTACGAAGCGGGTCAACTTCTCCGTGCCGGCCGTGTGCAGAAATACGCCGGGGTGGAGAACGCGGAGTGGAAGTTCCTCGTCTGGGATGAGCAGTCGCAATCGGTGAAGATGCCCATGGGGAGTTCGGGCTTCCGGTGGGGGACGGAAAAAGGGAAGTGGAACCTGGTCCTCCAGGATGGCCTGGATGGCACTCCCATCGCCCCGCAGCTCTCGTTCCTCGACGGCGAGGCAACCACTCTCCCGGTGCGGTTCGACAACTTCGCCGACGCGACCAGCCACTGCCGCCATGTTCCGGTCAGGTTCATCCCGACGGGCGACCGGGCAACGGTCCCGGTTGCCACCGTGTACGATATCCTCATGGCACAGTATGGGGTCCCGCGCGGATTGCAGGGGGAATATCCGGACGACTACGATGATGCGGAGAAACCGTTTACTCCCGCCTGGTCGGAAAAGTACACGGGGATCGACCGGAAGGATGTCATCAAGTTCGCGAGGGAGTGGGGGAGCACCGCTCTGCATACGAACGGCAAATGCACGATCATCATCGGTGCAGGCATCAATCACTGGTATCACGCAAACCTGATGTACCGCGCGGGAATTCATGCTCTCATGTTCTGCGGCTGCATTGGAGTGAACGGGGGCGGACTTGCGCACTACGTCGGACAGGAGAAACTGGCACCCGGGGAGCCCTGGGGCGCCATAGCATTTGCCAAAGATTGGTATGGGCCGTCCAGACTGCAGAACGCCCCAAGCTGGCACTACGTGCACACCGATCAGTGGAGGTACGAGAAAGGGTTTACCGACTACCACACGGTGCCCGCGAAGCAGGAAGCGGGTTCCCTGGCACAGGGGCACACCATGGACGCCCAGGTAAGAGCGGTCCGCAACGGCTGGCTGCCCTTCTATCCGCAGTTCGCGCGAAACCCGCTGGATCTCGTCCGGGAGCTTGAGGCGAGCGGCGCTTCGTCAGCCGAAGACATCATCTCCCGCGTTGTCGATCAGCTCAGGACCCGGACGCTCAAGTTCTCCGTCGAAGACCCGGATGCTGCGGAAAACTGGCCCCGCGTTTGGTACATCTGGCGCGGCAATGCCCTGATGGCCAGCAGCAAGGGGCATGAGTATTTCCTCCGCCACTATCTCGGAACGCACGACAACGCCGTGGCCGAGGACATTGCCAAAGACGATGTGCACGAAGTGACCTGGCACGACAAGGTCCCACACGGCAAACTGGATCTCGTCGTTGATCTCAATTTTCGCATGGACACTTCCGCTCTGTATTCGGACATCGTGCTTCCGGCCGCGACATGGTATGAGAAGGCAGATCTGAATTCTACCGACATGCACAGCTTCATCCATCCTCTTTCGGCAGCCGTTCCGCCGTGTTGGGAATCCCGGAGTGACTGGGACATCTTCAAGGCAATCGCGCGGAAGTTTTCAGAGCTGGCGGGCCGCCACTTCCCCGAGCCCGTCAGAGATATTGTTGCCACCCCACTCGCGCACGATTCTCCCGCTGAGGTCGCGCAGCCGCAGATGAAAGAATGGATCACAGGGGATGCGGAGGCGATCCCTGGCAAGACCATGCCAAAGCTGACCGTGGTAACGCGCGACTACAGGAAGGTGTACCATCAGTTTATCTCGCTCGGCCCCCTGGTGCGGACAAACGGGCTCGGCGCACACGGGACGCACTACGGCGTTGAGGACTTCTACGACGAGTTGATGGAGACCGGTGCGGTGGAGTCGTTTGACGGAGGGCGCTACCCCTCATTGAACAAGGACGTTCACGTCTGCGACGCGATTCTGCGTCTCGCCACGGTGACGAACGGCGAACTCGCATACCGATCGTACAAAAACATGGAGGAAAAAGTAGGGCTCCCGCTGGTCCATCTGGCCGAAAAGAACCGCGGCACCCGCATTTCATACCGCGAGCTGCAGGGCCGGCCAATGCGACTCCTGAACAGTCCGATGTGGTCCGGCCTGACGGAGAACGGCCGCGCCTACTCTCCCTTTACCTACAACATCGAGGCCCGGGTGCCCTGGCGGACGCTCACAGGGCGACAGCATTTCTACCTGGACCACCCGGGATACATTCAGTTCGGCGAGCATCTTCCGACCTACAAACCAAAGCCGGCACCCGTGCACTACGCTGACCTCCGTTTCACCAAAGAGGCCGGCCCGTCCAAGATGCTGAACTACCTCACGCCGCATGGCAAGTGGCACATCCACTCCACGTACGGCGACAACCAGAGGATGACGACCCTTTCCCGTGGCGTAGAGCCGTTCTGGATGAATGACAAAGATGCGGCGGAAATCGGCGTGAACGACAACGACTGGGTGGAGGTGTACAATGACCACGGGGTCGTCGTGACGCGTGCGGCGGTGAGTGCCCGTATCCCCCGCGGCATCTGCATCATCTACCATTCACCGGAGCGAACGTATTCCGTCCCCAAGTCGCCGCTCCGCAACAACCGCAGGGCGGGCGGCCACAACAGTCTCACCCGGACCCGGCTGAAACCGAACCTCATGGTCGGAGGATACGGCCAGTTCACTTATCACTTCAACTACTGGGGCCCCGTCGGCTGCAACCGTGATACGCACATCCTGGTGAGGAAATGCCCCCAGCTCATCTGGTGATCCCGGAATGAACAAGGAGAGGTCAGCATGAATGTCCGGTCGCAAATCTCGATGGTGTTTCACCTCGACAAATGCATCGGGTGTCATACATGCAGCATTGCGTGCAAGAACATCTGGACCGACCGCAAGGGAACGGAGTACATGTGGTGGAACAACGTGGAAACCAAACCCGGCACGGGGTTCCCTACAGCGTGGGAGGATCAGCAGAAGTACCGGGGAGGGTGGGAACTACAGGACGGGAAACTCCGGCTCCGGTCCACGAGCAAGGCAAAGACCATTACCAACATCTTTCACAATCCTTCCATGCCGAGCATGGACGATTACTATGAACCGTGGACCTACACCTACGGCGATCTGTTCAACGCGCCCGAAGGCGCCGATCAGCCGGTGGCCCGGCCGATCTCCCAGGTGACCGGGGAATACATCAACATCGAGGCCGGACCGAATTGGGACGACGACCTCGGTGGTTCCCCCGTGTATGCGGAAAGCGATCCGAACCTGAAGAACCTCACACCGGATCAACGCGAACAGCTCTTTGCCGTTGAGCGTCTGGTCTTCTTCTATTTCCCGCGCATCTGCAACCACTGCCTGAATCCGAGCTGTGTGGCTTCCTGCCCCTCCGGAGCACTGTACAAGCGGGGAGAAGACGGCATTGTCTTGATTGACCAGAAACGCTGCCGCGGCTGGAGAGCATGTGTCGCGGCATGTCCCTACAAAAAGTCCTTCTACAACTGGTCCACGGGAAAATCTGAGAAGTGCGTGCTCTGCTACCCACGGCTGGAGACGGGGCAGGCGCCCGCCTGCTTCCACTCCTGTGTTGGCCGGATCCGGTACCTGGGCGTCCTGCTGTATGACGCTGACCGGATCGAAGAAGTCGCCGCTTCGCCCACCGATCAACTCGTCGATGCGCACCGCTCACTGGTGCTGAACCCGCGGGATCCGGCGGTGATTGCCGCAGCGCTGGCGAACGGGATTCACGAGAGCGTCATCGAATCGGCACAGTCCTCACCGGTATACAAATTCGTGAAGGAATGGAAGCTCGCGCTCCCTCCCCACATAGAATTCCGCACCTTGCCGATGCTCTATTACGTCCCACCGATGTCGCCGGTGATGGCGCACAGGGATGAAACCACGGTCGGCGGCGTTTCGGAAGAGTTTTTCCACGACATCGAGGACTCGCGCGTCCCGCTGCAGTTTCTGGCCAACCTGTTCGGCGCAGGGCATCAGGGGAAAGTGCTGTATGCGCTGAAGAAACAGAAAGCCATCCGGACCTACCGCCGGGCGGTCACTGTGGGGGACATCCCGATGGACGTTGCCACGGCGATGCTCCGCGAAGCCGATTGTTCGCCGGAGGAGGCCGAGGCGGTGTACAACCTGACATCGCTGTGCACGTTTGAGGAGCGCTTTGTCATACCTCCGATGCACCGGGAGGAGGCAATTGAGATGATGCGCGATCCTCTCGAACACAAGGGATCGACAGGATTCGGCTTCATGGAGTCTCCTCGGAGGGGTCTCTGATGGGCATGCCGAGAGACGTCCTGGATGCTCTCGCCCGCACTCTGCACTACCCGGGCGAAGATTACCGGTCCGCCGTCACCCGCTGCAGAGAACTCTGTGCGTGTCTGGGAAGCGGCGGCAATGGGGGAGCCCGCGCCATTGCTGAAGCCATGACACGTTTCGCAGAGGGGATCGACGGACTCACTGCGGGAGAGCTGGAGGAGCTGTATACGAGGACGTTCGACATCAACCCCGTCAGCAGTCTGGAGGTCGGCTGGCATCTCTACGGCGAGACCTACGAACGCGGCGCGTTCCTCGTCCGGATGCGTGAGCTGCTCCGCCGTTGCTCTGTCGAGGAATCCACAGAACTTCCGGACCACCTCACCCATCTCCTGCTCGCCCTGGGAAGAATAGACGGTGAAGAGGCCGGATCCTTTGTCGCCGGCCATCTGCTCAGGGCTGTCGACAAGATGTGTGAGGGTTTTGCAGGCAAGGACAATCCTTATGCGCACGTGCTGGCGGCTACACGAGTCGCCTTGCTCGAGATCTGCGCGCAGATGTCAACGCTGGAGACAACGTCATGACGATTCCCGGACCGTTCATCCTTGACCAGATTTTCCTGGTCGTGTTCCCGTACGTTTCCGTGATCATCTTTGTCCTGGTCTCCATCCGGCGATACCGGAGAGAGGCGTTCACCTTCACCAGTCTGTCGTCGCAGTTCCTGGAAAATCAGAACCACTTCTGGGGATTGGTGCCGTTCCATTTCGGCATCATCACCGTCCTGCTTGGACACCTCGTCGGGTTTCTCGTCCCGCGAGAGCTTCTTGCCTGGAACAGTCACCCCATCCGGCTCTATATACTCGAGGGATCCGCGTTGATCGCGGCCCTCCTCACGCTTGTGGGTCTGACCTCGATCCTTTTGCGCCGGCTCACGGATCCCAAGGTTCGTGCGGTGACGTCCCGGGCGGACTGGGTCGTGCTGGGGAGCTTTGTCGTACAGATCCTGAGCGGCCTGTACGTAGCGGTGTACCACAGTTGGGGCTCATCCTGGTTTGCGGCGCTCGCCGCCCCCTATCTCTGGTCGCTGGTGACACTCCAACCGGATATCTCGCCGGTTGCTTCCTTGCCATGGATGGTGAAGGTGCACATGACCAGCGCATGGCTGATGATCGCCTTTGCCCCGTTTACGCGCCTGGTGCATATCCTGGTTGTTCCCAACCCGTACCTCTGGCGCAAAGCCCAGGTGGTGCGCTGGTATACGAAATGGGCTTTGCGGCGGGGCTCGGCATGACGGAGAACCGGTCAGCCATCCTTGTTCTTGCGCTGAACACATTTGCATTCACCGTCTGTTTTGCGGTCTGGACGATGAACGGCGTGCTCGTGACGTTCCTTGTGGAACAGGGCGTGTTCGCCTGGGACAAAGGGCAGATCGGCTGGCTGATCGGCATCCCGGTGTTGACCGGCTCCGTCATGCGATTGCCGATCGGTGTGCTGACCGACAGATTCGGGGGCCGTCTGGTCTTCGGACTGCTCCTGCTTTGCTCGGCCATTCCGACCTTTTTCTTGAGCTATGCGACAAGCTTCACGGGCTTCCTTCTCGCCAGTCTCGGGTTCGGCCTCTCCGGCGCGTCGTTTGCCGTCGGCATTGCATACACCTCCTTATGGTTCAGGAAAGACCGGCAGGGGACGGCGCTCGGCATCTTCGGGGTCGGGAATGCGGGAGCCGCCCTGACGAGCCTGGGGGCGCCCGTGCTTCTCCAAACCCTCACCGGGGGTGGCCAGCACCTGGAAGCATGGCGCGCCCTGCCGCGCATTTACGCTGTTGCCCTGGTAGTGACGGCGCTAGTCTTCTTCGCGTTCGCGAAGTCAAGGAAAGTGGAGCATGGCCAGGAACTCACCTTGCTCCGTCGCCTCGCACCCCTGCGATACTTGCGAGTCTGGCGATTCGGCTTCTACTACTTCGTCGTGTTTGGGGGGTTCGTTGCGCTCGCCCAGTGGCTCATCCCGTACTACGTGAACGCGTATGGCATGACGGTTGCTTTTGCCGGCTTCATGGCCAGTCTGTTCAGCTTTCCCACGGGCGTCATCCGCGCAGCGGGCGGTTGGCTCTCCGATCGGTTCGGCGCCCGTGCAGTCATGACCTGGGTCTTCGGGCTCTGCCTGGTGTGCTTCGCCTTGTTGTGTGTGCCTCGCATGGACATCGAATCGCCCGGACAGGGAATCATGGCCGAGCAGGGAGGAGTGGTCACTGAGGTCACTTCGGAAAAGATCAGCGTATCCGGAAGGGACTACCAGGTGCTAACGAGACCCGGGGCAGACGACCGGACCTGGGACAACGCGACGCTGATCTGGCCGACGTTCACGTTCTGGCAGGAACCCGCGGTGCGGGTCGGGGACAGCGTCGTGAAGAAGCAATTGCTGGCGCGCGGCGTCACGCACGTCTACTTCCAGGCGAACGTTTGGGTCTTCAGCATCCTGGTCTTCCTCGTGGGCATCATGATGGGCGTCGGCATGGCCGGCGTCTACAAGCTGATCCCCGAGTACTATCCAAAAGAAGTCGGCATCGTGGGGGGTATCGTCGGCGTCATCGGAGGACTGGGCGGCTTCACGTGCCCGATCATCTTCGGCTATCTGCTTCAGACCAGCGGCATCTGGACAACGGCCTGGATGTTTCTCTTCATCGTGACGCTGGGGAGCTATCTCTGGTTACATGTGACGGTCCGGAAGATCCTTCGGGAGCAGGCACCATTGCTGGACCGCCAGATAGAAGATCGCAGGCAGGTGCAAGGGGCTGTTGAGGGTGTTCCGATCCAGATTCAGCGGCGGCATGCTGCGAATATTGGATGACCTGGCTGCCGACGGCGCGGTGATGTGCGCTCTTTCCCGCAGGAAGGCGGCAACGTACACAAATGCATTGACACTGGGAAGACAACTCACGGACGTGTACTGATGGGCTGGTTGAACAGCAAAATACTGACGGTGATTCTTGGCATCGCGGTGCTGCTCACGTTCAGCGTGTTCGTTACGTCGTTTACGTTCAACATCAAACTGCCCGGGAATCATCAGGGATACGAGCCGGTTCAGCCGGTCCAGTACTCCCACCGGCTTCACGCCGGAGAACTGGGGATTCCGTGCCTGCATTGCCACACCGCCGCGGAACGGGGCGGATCCGCAGGCATTCCCGCTGCCGCCGTGTGCATGAACTGTCATACGATTGTCACAGCGCCGTGGGTAAACGTCCGGGCCGAAGACGAACGCGCGTCAAAAGAGAAACGGCAGCCACGCCGAATCATCTCTCCTGAACTGGCCAAAGTGTACGCCGCGATGGGCCTGAATGCGGATTTCAAACCGGACTCACCGAAACCGACTACATCAATCGAATGGGTGAGAGTGCACAGTCTGCCGGCATATGTCCGGTTTAACCACAGCGCACACGTCTCGGCGGGTGTGGAATGCCAGACCTGCCACGGTGCGGTGGAAACGATGGAACGAGTCCGGCAGGTGTCTGATCTCTCCATGGGATGGTGCGTGAACTGTCATCGCGAAGCAAATCGATCGGGGATCAACGGCAGGAAGGTGGCGGCTTCAACGGATTGTATCGTTTGTCACCACTGAAGGGATTGGGCTCCGCACCCGCCGGACCTTGTGGATCTCCCTGACAGGACAGGAACGCGGAAACCGGAAGACGATCCCGGCCAAACATGTGAAAAACCGGAGACCACGGCGCACCCTCACAACACAAGCCAGACAGGCATGCATGACAGAGGAGTACGGTCACATAAACGTCGCGTCGCTGCCCGGAATGGGGCGGCGGTCATTCCTTAGACTCGCAGGCTTCTCTTTCGCAGGCGCCGTGCTGGCAGGGTGTCAGCAAGGTGGAGTCGAAAAGGCGATTCCCCACCTGGTGCAACCGGAGGAATCAACCCCGGGTAGCGCTGTCTGGTACTCCACCATCTGTGCCGGGTGTCAGGCCGGCTGCGGCATCCTGGCAAAAGTGCGAGACGGACGGCCGATCAAACTCGAGGGCAATCCCGGACATCCCCTCTCCCAAGGCGGCATGTGCGCAATCGGTCAGGCCTCGCTGCTCGGACTCTATGATTCATTGCGTTTGAAAGCGCCCCTGATGAAGGGAGCCCCGTCCAGTTGGCAAGAACTCGATCGGCACGTGATGGCGGAACTCGATCGCATCCGGCGCGGAAAAGGTGCAGTGCGGTTTCTCACGGGCACCGTGACCAGCCCGGCGACACGGGCGGTGATACAGCGATTCCTCGGCAGTTTCGCTGATGCGAGACATGTGGAGTATGATCCGATGTCCTGTGCTGCCATTCTGGATGCCCACCGATTGACGCACGGTGCGCGTGTGCTACCGCGGTATCATTTTGCGGAGGCGAGTGTCATCACCGCATTTGACGCGGATTTTCTCGGCAACTGGATCTCGCCGGTGGAATTCACGAAGGGATATCGCGCAGGAAGGACACCTGCAGGCAACCCGGCACGGTTCTCGTTTCACGCGCACTTCGAGTCGCGCGTGTCCCTGACAGGGAGCAACGCAGACCAAAGGGTATGTGTCTCTCCCGACGAGTTACAGCTTTGCCTGGAGGGAATGGCTGCGATCATTGCGGAAAGGGCCGGCCGGACATTAGGACTTTCTGTGCGCCTGCCGGCGAATCTGGATAACAGCGTCCGCCGGCTCGCAGATCGCCTCTGGAATGCTCGCGGGAGAGGATTGGTCGTCTGTGGCGTGAACACCGTGAGACATCAGGTGCTGGTGAATGCTCTCAATGCCATGCTGGACAATTACGGCGGCACCGTCGACATCGACACGCCGTCACACCAGTACGCCGGGAATGACGCCGGTGTGGAAGACCTTCTCAACGAGTTGCGGCGAGGGAGCGTTGAGGCCCTCTTTGTTTCGGGCGCAAACCCCGTGTACGATCTTCCGGAGGGCCAGGCGCTGGGAGAATGGATGAAAAAAACTCCGTTCGTTGTGAGCTTCTCGGGAGAAGACGATGAAACCGCAGCATGTGCCCGGTATGTCTGCCCCACGCCACACTTCCTTGAGGCGTGGAATGACAGCGAACCGGTTTCGGGAATCGTCGCGCTGGCGCAACCCACCATCCGGTCCCTGAGAGACAGCCGGCAGATGATCGAAAGTCTCAGCGTGTGGAGCGGCGACAATGCTCCGGCGTTAGATCTGATCCGCCGGGAGTGGGAGCGCACGATCCGGGAACGGCATGCGACCAGTCAGACAATGGATGCGTTCTGGAATCGTACGTTGGCCGACGGCTACGCCGTTGTCCGATCCGCATCGGCGCCCCACCATGCGTGCGACTACGACGCGGTCGCAACCGTCGTGACTGAGCGTGGGCCGACGAGCGTGAGCATCCCACCGGCAACCGGAGGCGTCACGGCCTCTCCGGGCGGCCCGCCTCCCGGCTTCGCGGGCGGGCGATACACTCTCCTGCTTCACCCATCGCTTACCATACTGGACGGCCGGCACGGGCACAATCCCTGGCTGCATGAGCTTCCCGATCCCGTCACAAAGATCGTGTGGGACAACGCTGCGTCGCTCTCACGGAAAACTGCCGAAGCACTCGGCGTCCGGCATGGCGACCTGATCCGGATCGAGGCCAATCAGAAGTTCCTTGAACTCCCCGTGCACATCCAACCCGGACAGCACGATGCTGTTGTTGTCGTGACCCTTGGCTACGGGAGGAAAGGAACAGACCGCTTCAGAGACATCGGACCGGAGTGGCTTCAGTCGCGCCCCACTGTGGGCTCGGGCGAAACCGTGGGGAAGAATGCGGCGTTGTTCGGCCTCATCGAGGCTGGTTGCCGGACAAACAGGATTGATGCTGCGCGGCTGATTCCTACAGGCGGAACACATGTCCTGGTGACTACGCAGGAATACCACTCGTTGCGCGAGCCGAACCTCTTCGGTGGGGAGACCGGACACCGTCGGCCGATAGTGCAGGAAACCACGCTGGCTGCCTTCGCAAACGATCCGAGCGCCGGGAGCTTCCACAAAGAGGAACTCGACTCCCTGTGGCCCGACGATCACAAGTACGCTGGCCACCATTGGGGAATGACGATCGATCTCACGGCGTGTACGGGTTGCTCGGCATGCGTCATGGCCTGTCAGGCGGAGAACAACATCCCGGTGGTAGGGAAGGACGAGGTCCGCCGGAACAGGGAACTGGCCTGGATCCGCGTGGATCGCTACTATGACGAGGCACGCGGAGAATTCTCGGTTTCCCACCAACCGATGATGTGCCAGCATTGCGGAAATGCGCCGTGTGAGACGGTGTGCCCGGTGCTCGCAACCGTGCACAGTGCGGAGGGGCTGAATCAGCAGATCTACAACCGGTGTGTGGGAACCAGGTATTGTGCGAACAATTGCCCTTATAAGATGCGACGATTCAACTGGTTCGAGTACAGGCACGGGGACGAGATGCAGAGGATGGTGCTGAACCCCGATGTCACCGTGCGCGAGAGGGGAGTGATGGAAAAATGCTCGTTTTGCATCCAGCGAATCCAGGGAGCAAAGATCCGGGCAAAACGGGAAGGGAGGCCACTGAACGACGGCGATGCGCAACCAGCGTGCGCCCAGTCGTGTCCGGCCCGGGCCATCATCTTTGGCGACGTGAACGATCCCAGCAGTGAAATCTCGAAAACCCTTTCCAGTCCCCGTCACTACCGTGTTCTGGAAGAACTCGGCGTTCGCCCATCAGTGGGATACCTGACCCTTGTACGCAACCGGGAAGAACAAGCAGGGGAAGCGGACCATGCATGACGTCGTGACGGGAGAAAAGGTGTTTGACGCAAGCGCCGGAAGAGCTGTCCCGCCTCAACCCGGACTCCGGAAACCGGTCATCCTTGGAAACAAGACCTACAGGGATGTGACGAGCGACATCTGTTCGCAGCTTGATCAGAAGGCCTCGTTATCGTGGTGGGCTGCGTTCCTTGTGTCTCTTACGGTGCTTGCAGTCGGCGCGCTGTCAGTCGGATACCAGGTTCTGACGGGCGTCGGGGTGTGGGGCTTGAACAACACCGTGGGATGGGCCTTCGATATCACCAATTTCGTTTTCTGGATCGGGATAGGCCACGCCGGCACCTTGATTTCCGCCATTCTATTCCTGTTCCGCCAGAAATGGAGGACATCGGTGAATCGGTCTGCTGAGGCGATGACGATTTTCGCCGTGATATGTGCGGGAATCTTCCCCATCATTCACACAGGCCGGCCCTGGCTTGCGTTCTGGTTGTTGCCATACCCGAACTTTCGGGGTCCGCTCTGGGTGAATTTCCGTTCTCCGTTGGTGTGGGATATGTTCGCCATCAGCTGCTATTTCACAATCTCAGCCGTGTTCTGGTTTGTCGGGCTCATCCCCGATTTTGCGACCCTCCGGGACCGCACCGCACCCGGCATCAGAAAGCGGATCTACGCCTTCCTCAGCCTCGGGTGGAACGGGTCGAATCGGACATGGCATCGTTATGAGAAGGTGTACTTGTTGCTTGCCGGACTTGCAACACCGCTGGTGATATCGGTGCATACCATCGTGAGCTGGGACTTTGCGACTTCCGTCATTCCCGGATGGCACACCACGATTCTGCCACCGTACTTTGTCGCCGGCGCGGTATTCTCCGGTTTCGCCATGGTACTCACCCTGATGCTCATCGTGCGAAGGGTGATGCGCCTGGAGGAATATATCACCCCCCATCACATCGAACAAATGTGCACGATCATTCTCGCTACGGGAGGGATGGTGGCACTGGCCTATGCCACAGAGCTTTTTGTGGCGTACTACTCCGGAAATCCCTACGAGAGGTTTGCGTTCGTCAACAGAGCACTGGGGCCCTATGCATGGACCTACTGGATCATGATCTCGTGCAATGTTCTGGTGCCTCAGTTCTTTTGGTTCAAGAGAGTCCGGGCCAATGTTGCCGCCGTGTTCGCGCTCTCCATCTTCATCAACATCGGGATGTGGTTCGAACGGTACGTGATCATCATGACATCCTTAACCAGGGATTACATACCGGCCGGCTGGTCCGGCTTCACACCCACGCTGGTGGACCTTGGGACGCTGGTCGGGAGTTTCGGGCTTTTCTTCACCCTCTTTCTCCTCTTTGCGAGGTTCCTGCCGATGGTCGCCATCGGGGAGGTGAAGGGGGTGCTACGGTACGGTCGGTCAGTGAACGGAGGTGCATAATGAGCCGACGGATTCTGGTGAACGTCTTTGGCTCAGAGGAGGATATTGTAGGCGCAGCAGCACGAGCCAGAGAGGGCGGGTATACCATACTGGATGCGTACACCCCGTTTGCGGTGCATGGCCTTGACGTGGCGATGGGAATCCGGCCAACGCGGCTCGCTTACGTCTGTCTCGCCTTTGGGCTCACCGGCGCGATAGCAAAGCTCGGTTTTCAGATCTGGACATCGGCATGGGACTGGCCGGTAAATGTGGGAGGGAAACCGCTCGTGTCGATACCTGCGTTTGTTCCGGTAACGTTCGAGGTGATGGTGCTGTTCGCCGGGGTCGGAACGGTCCTTGCCTTCCTGCTCCGGAGCCGGCTCTTCCCGGGAGCGGCGCCGAAGGCGACGTATTTCCGCGCCACCGACGATCAGTTCGTTCTCGTGCTCGAAGAACGCGATGCATCCTTCGATGTCAGGAACGTCGAGGCGCTGTTCAGGCCGTTCAAACTTCTCCATCTGGAAGAACAGATTGTACGGGAGTAGCGCATGTCGGTACGAGTTCGGAATCTGGTTCTCATGGTCCTTCTGACGGCTATGACGGGAACGGTCTTCCTTGCCCGGAGGGACTACTCGAAGAAAAATGTGGAGTTCATGCCGGGCATGGTCGAGCCGGCGGCGTATGAGACCCAGGCCGCGGCTGTCGTGTATGTCGACGGCAACGCCGCACGGGCGCCGTCCAGGGGCACGATAGCCCGGGGCTTCGATCCTCTGCCGTACACACGATCGGCGGAAGATGCTCTCCGGGCGGGATTTGAACTGCGCAACCCGTTGGCGTTGGTGGACAGTGCGGACAATCTTGCCCGTGGGGCGGTGGTGTACAAGAACGTTTGCAGCCCCTGCCACGGCCCCGGCGGTGCGGGGGACGGCTTGATACCGCAGAGAGGATTCCCGCCGCCTCCGCCGCTCACCGCTCCGCATGCGAACTCCATGAAGGATGGACAGCTTTTCCACGTCATCACCTTTGGACAGGGCAACATGCCGCCATTCGCCGCACAGGCCGCCCGCGATGATCGATGGCGCGTGGTGATGTTCATCAGACGCCTTCAGACAGCGGCGATCGCAATGACTCCGGCACAGCAATGAGGAACGCGCTCATGCTATCGCACAGGTCGTTCCGGATGACCGCGCCATTCCGCCAGTCTCTTCTCGCCGTCACGGGCGCCGGGGTGGTTGCAACGTGCGCGGGGATAGTGCTTTCCCCCGATCGCACCTGGCCCAATCTTCTCCTCGCCAACACCTATCTGATGAGCCTCGCCCTCGGCGGGGTGCTGTTCGTGGCATTGCAGTATGTCTCTCATGCGGGATGGGCGACCGTCATACGCAGGGTGCCAGAAGCCATGACGCTCGCACTGCCCGTCTCGGGTGTGGTGATGATCCTGATCTTGTTCGGCATCCCGTCGCTTTATGAGTGGAGCCATCCATCGGCGGTGGAGCACAGCCACGTCTTGCAGGCAAAGGCCGGATGGCTGAATGCACCCTTTTTCGTCATCAGGACCGTGGCCTACATCGGCCTTTGGATTGCGCTCTCCTCATTGATCCTCCGGTACTCGCGCGCCCAGGATCTCGACGGCAGCATCGACCACACCCTCAGGAACCGCAGGGTCTCCGCATCATTCATTGTGGTGTTTGCCTTTACGTTTACGCTTGCGAGCATGGACTGGATCATGTCCCTCCAGCCCCACTGGTACAGCACCATTTTCGGCGTCTACAATTTCAGCGGGCTCTTTCTGAACGCCCTCGCGACAATCACCGTGGTCGTTATTCTCCTGCGCAGACGGGGGTACTTTGGGACCGCGGTGACCGAAGCGCACCTTCACGACCTCGGGAAGCTCATCTTTGCCTTCAGCACATTCTGGATGTACATTTGGTTCAGCCAGTACATCCTGATTTGGTATGCCAATATTCCCGAGGAGGTGCGTTTCTACACAATGCGGTCAGGAGGGGGATGGCTGACCCTGACCATTGTGAACGTCCTCTTCAACTGGTTGATCCCATTCGTTGTGCTCATGCCTGCCTGGGCCAAGCGCAGCGAAGGCCTTCTGCTCCGTGTCTGCATGATCGTCATGCTCGGACACTGGATCGACTTGTTCTGGATGATCCTCCCTCCGTTCATGAAGGATGGTCCGACGGTCTCCCTGTGGGAACTCGCCCCGATGACTGCAGGGATCTGCGGGTTCTTCCTTCTGACCTTCACATCACTCGGCAAGCACAAGATCTTCCCCGTCAAGGATCCATATCTCGGGGAGAGTCTGGCCCAGGATCACTAGGTTCATTCCCGCCGGACCGCCGGGCCTGTCTTCCGAATGTGCAGGACCTGACCGGGCAGTATGACCCTCGTTTTGGTATCGCCGCGATCTCATGCTCGGTTTTCGGCTGATACCGGAACCCTTCCTCGTGACAAGGGTGTTATGGAATGAAGGGGGCGAAGAGAGCACCATAACACCAATCCATCCGGGAGGATCCATGCGCTACGTTGACGGCTTCGTGTTGGCGATACCAAAGAAGAAATTCAAGGCATACACGGCGATGGCGAAGCTCGGGGCCAGGCTGTGGCGAAAGCATGGGGCGGTAAACTACTGGGAGTCGGTGTCGGACGACGTGAGCGCAAAGGGCAGCGTGTCGTTTCCACGGAGCGTCAAGCTCAAAAGAGGCGAGGTGGTGGTGTTGTCCTGCATCGAATTCAAATCCCGCGCCCATCGCGACCAGGTGAACAAGAAGGTCATGAATGACCCGCAAATAAAGAAGTTCATGGACGAGAAGAACATGCCCTTCGACATGAAACGGATGCTCTACGGGGGATTCAAGACATTCGTTGCACGGTAGGCTGGATTCACCACACCCGCCGCCAAGAGTCGCAAGCTGTCGATCATGCCATGCCTGCGCGTAGCCGGATGCCGGGTTACGCGCAGACGTGGCTTGTGCGCATCCGGGTCGATACACACCCGATTTCCCGTTCTCCCGGCGGCACGCGGGGCTGACCTATGCGTTGCGTAAGTCGCTTCCGTAGCGTACCTTATGGCAGAGCGACTGAGCCGGCATTGAAACACTCCAGACAATCCCTCCGCGCATTGCGCGTCGTCGACCCGCCCAACATCTTCGGCGGCATTCCCGGATTGGAAGCGCGATGGGAGGACTATCGGGAATTTTTCCGCAGGATAGAGTTCCCGGCGAAGGCAGTGCTTCTGCGTGAAGGCGAGATCCCCAGCAAGGTGTTCTCCGTGGAAAAGGGTTGTCTCCGCACGGCCATCGATCGAAATGGCAAAGCCATTACGACTCAGTTCTTCTTCGAGAATGATGTTGTGGCATCCATCGAGAGCTTCAGGTCAGGACGACCCAGCCAGATCAGTATCCTGAGCGTTGAACCATCGATCGTTGTGGTTTTGCAGAAACGGGGCTTTGAGGCGCTCCTGCGCGACTTTCCGGATATGAAGGACATGTTACTTGAATTGCTGTTCCGGAGATTTGAAGCATACGCGCGGCTCTTTGCGTCCTATCTTACACTGACCCCGCGCCAGCGGTACCTCGCGTTGATGAAGAGCGATCCAAGAATCATTGAGCGGGTCCCGCAGCACTACGTCGCATCCTATCTCGGTATTACCCCCGTCTCACTCAGCCGCATCCGCAAGAGAATCCGGAGCCGCAGTACGTAGCGCTTTCTGGCGACTACGATCTTGTTGTGTCGTGGCTCCAGCGGGTGTCTCTCTGGTCCGGTGCGCGAACATCCCCATGCAGTGCGCGGTGAATTTCTTAACAATGGATAACGTCGATTGGCGGACGCCGTCCGTATGCTTGTGTAGCCGCACATCGCAGACACACGGAGGCGCACACATGATCTTCTCCTTTTTACGACCGCCAAGAACCGCGTTCATCCGGCTTCAGACCGGATCGTGCAAGGCGTGCTGGCGGTGTGTCAGGGTTTGCCCCCAGAATGTTTTAGAGAAGGTTGATGTGCTGGGACACAGGCACGCCCGGATTGAAGATCCTAATCGCTGCACAGGCTGCCTGAAGTGCGCAGAGGTGTGTGCCTTTGAAGCTGTGACCTCAATTGAAGGGAACACCCCCATGACTACGATCGAACCAAGAACAACGGAACCAAAGGTTGTGAAACGAATATTCAACAAGAGGGCATTCACCTCTGTGGCCATGGTGGTCTCCGGACTGATCCTGCCAGTTTCGGGCACCCTGAATCATGATCTGCAATTCTCCGGGCTTACCACCGAGCGGCACTTCTGGATGGCAGTCCACAACTCGGCGGCCACGTTGTTTGTCCTCTTCGCCATCATGCACGTCACGTTCAACTGGAAGGCTCTCTCACACTATCTTCGGAACATGAGGAAGTACTTCCCGAGTCGAGAGGCGCTGGCGGCGATCGGGCTGGTCATCCTGGTTGTGGGTCTGTTCGCCTCGCACGCACTCCATGCCGGGTAGGAACCCGGAATTGCTAGGACCGAAGAGCTCGAAGTGTGCCCTGGATCACGAATTCTGACGCATTTTGGACACTGGTCTTGACTTTCAGCGGAAACCGATGTACATTTCGACCGTAGAACGAAAATGGTCGAAACGATGGAAATCAAACGAGACGAAGAAACAAGACGGGCGATTCTGGAGGCGGCTGGGCGGACCTTTCAGAAATGGGGTCTGCACAAGACGACCATGGAAGACATTGCACATGAGGCGGGCAAGGGAAAAAGCTCACTCTACTACTACTATCAGAGCAAAGATGAGATCTTCGACACGCTTATCAGAGTAGAGATTGGCTCACTGCTCGCAAGGGCCAAGGCCTCGGTGCAAATGGTGCCGTCTGCAAAGGAGAAACTGAAACAGTACTTCATCGCCTCTCTGACCGAGATCAAGAACACAGCCACTATTTACGACATTGTCCGCAGGGAGGTCAGAGGAAATCCGCGCTTCATCGAAAAAGTCCGGATTATGTTCGAGGAATCGGAGCTTCGGTTTCTGAAAGATATCCTCACGCTCGGGGTAGAAACAAAGGAGTTTACGTTTGCGGACGGGGATGAACTGGACACAGCTGCCCGGGTCGTCCTGGAGTTGGTCCGCGCAATGGAGCTCCAGCTCTTTCTCGAAAACTACAACAGCAAACATGTGGACATGGCAGCGCGACTCATCGCCAATGGCATTTGATGTTTTTTTTGTCTGTGATTCGACCCAAATACGAATTTCGTCCAAACCTCTGAAGGCATTGGCAATGAAATCCTCACCACTCTTCTCCTCACTTCTAGCGGCGGGCATGGCTTTCATGATTGCCGGTTGCTCCCGTACTCAGGGCAGGAGTGACCGGGTTGTCGAACCCATCAACGTAGAAGCCCAGCAATCCGTGATCGCCGACGGGAGCCGTGCATTTGCCTACAGCGGCACGATCGAGGAATCCGAGTCAGTTCCTCTGAGCTTCGCGGTGGTGGGGACCGTTTCACGCGTGGTGGTTTCCGAGGGAGACTATGTAAAGAAGGGGCAACCTCTGGCTTTCCTCAATGACGAGAGTTATCGGAACGCATTCGACATGTCAGAGGCAACGCGGCGACAGGCCGAAGATGCCTTCAAGCGCTTGCAGCCGATGTACAAGAACGGCACGCTTCCCGAGGTCAAGTACGTGGAAATCGAATCAGACCTGCAACGCGCCAGGGCGGCCGCGACCATCGCGAAGAAGAACCTGGATGACTGTGTCCTGGTTACGCCGGTCGCAGGCATCGTTGGGAGACGCTCCGTCGAGCCCGGTATGAGTGCGCTGCCGAACATCGCGTCCATTACGATCGTGAACATCCAGAAGGTGTACGCGCGCGTGTCGGTCTCGGAGAATGAAATCGCCGCGATGCGCAAAGGGCAGCGGGCGGTGGTCAGGATTTCAGCGCTGAACGGCATGAGCGTCTGGGGAACCGTCGAGGAGATCGGCGTGCTGGCCGACCCCCTATCGCACACCTACACGGTACGGATCGCCATTCCCAATCCCAAGCGCGAGATCAAACCGGGAATGATCTGTGCTGTCCGCATCGAACGGCCGGTGGCGACGCAAAGCGTGGTGATCGCGGGTCACGCGATCATGGTGGATGAATCCGGGAGATCCTTTGTGTACGCCGTGGACACCGCAGCCGGCATGGCGGTGCGGAGGTATGTGGTGCCGGGTTCGCTGGTGAACGGAGGAATCGAGGTGATGGATGGCTTGGCGGCGCAAGAGATGGTTGTCGTCGCAGGGCAACACAAGCTTGTGGATAGTTCCGCCGTCCGCATTGTCAGTGTTCGTCCTTCGGAGCTGCCTGTCCCATGAAGACGCCCCCGACGCTGCTGGATTTGCTTCTGCGTTACAAGCAGGTGATTTACATTTTCGTCGTCAGTGCGGCGCTGCTCGGCATTGCCGGACTCGTTCTGATGCCGCGCGACGAATGGCCGCAGTTCAACGTACCGGTCGGCCTCATTGTGGGCGTGTTTCCGGGCGCTTCATCGCACCAGGTTGAGGAACAGCTGACCGCGCCGGTGGAGAAGTACCTGTTTCAGTACAAATCCGTGAACCGGGCCAGAACGCACTCCATCTCGAAGGAAAACGTCATGGTGATCTATGTAGAGATCGCCGAAAACGAACGGGACCCGGAGGCGTTCTGGGCAAAACTTCGTCACGGTCTTAACGAGCTGAAAGGGGAGCTTCCTGCCGGGGTGCTCTCTCTGACCGCCGACAACGACTACGGCAACACCTCGGCCCTGCTTTTCGCCGTCCAGTCCGAGGGAAAGACGTACAAACAGCTCGAACAGTATATCAGGACCCTGGAAGATGACGTGCGCAAGGTGCCGTCTGTCTCGCGCGTAAAGCGTTACGGTATGCAACGCGAGCAGATCGGTGTGTACATCGATGACGCGAAGCTCGCGCAGTACGGCATCAAGCCCATACAGGTGATGGCAGCGCTCAAACCGCAGACCGTCGTGGACTACGCGGGGGATATCGACAACGGCATTCTCGAGCGTCCGATCCACATCCCGGTGCGTTTCCAGACGGAGCAGGACATTGCCAACCAGATCATCTACGCGGATCCCCGCGGCATCGTCCTGCGGGTGAAGGATGTCGCCAGGATCGTCCGCGAATACGCCGAGCCGGACTCCCACATCAGAGTGAACGGCCAGAAGTGCCTGATCATCGCCTTGGAAATGGTCCCCGGCAACAACGTCGTGCAATTCGGCACAGATGTGGGTGAGGCAATTCAGAGATTCAAGGAAACCCTCCCCCCGGACGTTTCCGTGGTTACCATCTCGGATATCCCGGGTGCTGTCTCCAGGGCGATCGCGAATTTCCTCAAGGAATTCCTCATCGCGATTTGTGCGGTCATTCTGGTCACCATCATCTTGCTTCCGGGAAGAATTGCGCGGATCGCGGCCGTTTCAATTCCCGCATCGATCCTCACCGCCATCGGTCTCATGTGGGTGAGTGGAATGGACCTGCAGACGGTCTCTCTGGCGGGACTGATCATCGTTTTGGGGATCACCGTGGACGACGCCATCGTGATCATCGACAACTATGTGGAAAAGGTGGACCACGGCATGTCGCCTCACGACGCCGGCTCGCACAGTGTGACCGAATTGTTCAGTTCGGTACTCTCCGCCACGCTCATCATCATCGCATGCTTCCTTCCGATGCCCTACTTCCTGAAAGGGGCCGGAGGAGACTTTGTCCGATCACTGCCCCTGGCGATTAGCTATGCGCTCCTTGTCTCGCTGGTGCTGTCGGTGACCCTGATACCCCTGCTCAACTATGCACACATCAAGACCGGCATCAGGGATGATGAGGCCGCGAGGGGGAAGGCCGGTCGGCTGGAGAGCATACAGCGGCTGTACGACCGTCTCCTGGATGCTGCATTCAAACGGAAGCGCCTGGTCGTCGTTATCGGGATCTGCTCGTTTCTCGTTGGACTGATCATTCTTGCCCTGACGCCACAGCAATCCTTCCCCAAGATCGAGCGGAACCAGTTCGCCGTGGAGATCTACCTCCCCCAGGGGAGTTCGCTGGAGCAGACGGACGCGGTGATGAGCGACCTCGAGATGGTGCTACGGAGTGATCCGCAGGTCGACATCGTGGCGTCGTTCGTCGGGACAAGCTCCCCTCGGTTCCACACGCTGTACGGGCCGAGTTTTCCTTCCAAGAACTACGGGCAAATGATCGTGGTGACGGAGTCGAATGACGCAACGCCGGAGGTGCTCGGCCGGTACAGCAGGGAGATGAAGAACCGTTATCCGAACGCCGATCTGAAATGGCGGCAATTGTTCATGGCGGTCGCGCCGTCACCCATCGAGATCCGGGTTGCGGGCGACAGTATACACACCATCAAGCATGTGGCGTCGCAGGTTGCCGACATCCTCCGCAACGTGGAAGGGACGGACTTCATCCGCACCGATTACGCGCAGCCGCTGCAAAGCGCCGATCTTGTTGTCCGGCACGATGAGGCCTCCCGGCTCGGCCTCTCGAATACCTATCTTGCCTACTCGCTGATGGTGGGCACGAAGGGGTTCCCGGTTGCGAGGATCTGGGAAGGGGACTACCCCGTGGATGTCCGGTTGATGGTGAACAGCAAAGAGAAGACGAAAGCACAAGACATCCTGGATCAACACGTCACGACGCCGCTCGGCGTTTCTTCCGTACCGGTTCGTCAGGTGGCCACTTTGCAGCCGGGGTGGACGGAGGGGGAGATCGCGCGGCGGAACGGAGTACGGACGGTTACAGTCCGTGCAGAGGTGGACCGGGGTCTCTATTCTTCCACGGTCTTTAACACGGTCAGACCGATGATCGAGGCGCTGAAGGTGCCGGAAGGGGTGACCGTCAGTTATGGCGGCGACTACGAAGACAGCCGCGACTACCTGACCCCCTTCTACTTCTCGCTGGCAGCGAGCATCAGCGTAATCTTTCTCATCCTGATGTTTCAGTTCAAGAAAGTCGGCACGTCGCTCCTGATCATGGTCACCCTCCCGCTGACCGTGTTCGGTGCCGCGTTCGGCGTCTTCGTCACGGGATATCCGTTCGGAGTGACGTCATTCATCGGTTTGATAGGCCTGTTCGGGATCGTCGTGCGGAACGGGATCATTTTCGTCTCTTATGCAGAGCAACTGCGCCGGGGCCAGGGATACACGGCCGAGCAGGCTGCCATCGCTGCAGGGAAACGGAGAATGCGTCCGATTTTCCTTACGTCTGCAGCGGCCGCAGTGGGCGTGGTACCCATGATCGCCAGCGGGTCGTCGCTCTGGGGGCCTCTGGGTGCCGTGGTGTGTTTCGGCTTGCTGTTCGCGTTGATCCTCTCCCTGGTAGAACTTCCCGTCTTCTATTATCTCTTTCACCGCAACGAGACCGTCCACGTCGCATCGAGCGAAGAAGCATGAAACCTCTGACCGTTATCGCACTGCTTGTCGTATCAGCGGCTCTCCGTCCCGTGTCGGCGCAGCGGATCCTCACGCTTGAGGAAAGCACGCGCCTGGCCCTCCACAACAATGTGAGAATCAAGAACAGCACCCTGGAAACGGAAGCCGCGCGGCAGGTACGGGCGGCCGCGTTCACCTCTTTCTTTCCCTCCATCTCTGCCGGTGGATCGATGTTCCGGGCGCAGAAAGAGCTGCTGGAGGTCTCCACCGGGGGAGGGAATCTTCCCGTCTACGACGGCGATCCCGTAAACCTGCTCACCCCCACCCAGTTTGCATATTTTCCGAGCAGCGTGACAGGTATGCTGAAAACCGGCACGATCGGAACGCTCACCGCCGTGCAGCCACTCTTTGCCGGCGGCAGGATCTGGAACGGAAACAAACTGGCCGCGCTGGGAGAAGAAGTGAGCGAATATAAGGAGCGGTTGTCCAGGAACGATGTCATCCTTTCTACGCACCAGCAATACTGGCAGATCGTCTCTTTGCGTGAGAAGGCAAAAACAGTGCGTGCGTACGAAGAGATGCTTGACGAACTCCTCCGGCAGGTGGAAGATGCCTACAACTCCGGAGTGGTGATGCGAAACGATGTGCTGAAGGTGCGCCTGAAGAAGAGTGAAGTTCAACTCAACACATCGGCGGTGGAGAATGGCATCCGGATTGCGGAAATGTCGTTCTGTCAGCACATGGGGATTCCCTACGACTCCGCGCTTGTCTTCGCGGATTCGCTGGAGATCACGGACACGCCGCAATCGTACGTTGTGGATCATTCCCTGGCGATCGAGAGTCGGGCAGAGTACCGCCTCCTGCAAGCCGCCGTGCGAGCAGAGGAACTTCAGACAAAAATGAAACTCGGAGAGTATCTCCCCCAGGTGGGGGTGGGCGTGAGCGGTCTGTATATGAAGATGGATAACGCAAAAGACAAAACCGTCGGCATGGTGTTCGGCACTGTCTCTGTCCCGCTCTCGGGATGGTGGGAGGCCTTTCACGTGCTGAGCGAGCGCAGCGTGGAAGAGGAGATCACGGCAAACAAGCTCATGGACAGCCGTGAACAACTACTCCTTCAGATGGAGAAGGCCTGGCAGGACGTCACGGAAGCCCACAGGCAGGTATTCCTGTGCGAACAGTCGAAAGCGCAGGCAGAAGAGAATGCCGCCGTGAACAGGGAAAGCTACCGGAATGGCCTGATCGCGGTGGCTGACCTGCTGGAGGCACAGGCCATGCTTCAAACCGCTCGCGATCATCTCGTGGCCGCAAAGGCGCAGTATGCAGTCATGCGGATCGCGTATCTCCAGTTGACGGGGAGGTAGCCGGCGATCCGGCGCTTGACAACCGGGCTTCCAAATTGTATCTTGTATCAAGCTTCACCAATCCGCAACGCCGGTAGGCCGGCACAGAGCCCCTTGTACCAATTGTGCAAGGGGTTCCTTTTTTGCGAAGGAACCGGATGGACATTGCCATATTGCTGGATGGGGATTTCACACGGAGGGTTCTCAGGCGCAGGATCGGCCATCACCCTTCTGTGGCCGAAATCGAAGCATTCTGCACATCCATCCTTGCCAATGGTGAGGTCCTTACCAAAACCTATTTCTATGACTGTCCGCCATTCGACGAAAAGAGACGCAATCCCGTCTCCGGGACGGCCTGTGACTTCACAGAAACCGTTGTCCATGCCCGTGCAGCTGAGTTCCAACAGGCCCTCCGCACCAACCCCTTTTTTGTGTATCGTCGGGGGCATCTCTCTTTTGACGGCTGGACGCTCAGAGACTCGACGGTCCGGAAGCTGCTCAAGGCGCCGGGTCCCCTGACAGACGAGGACTTCGAGCCGGTTCTATCGCAGAAGCAAGTGGATATGCTGATTGGTCTGGATGTGGCCAAACTGACCATTGGCGGCAAGGTCGGACGCATACTCCTGGCTACCTCGGATGCGGATTTCATCCCCGCGATCCATTTCGCCAGGAGCCATAAAGTGGAGGTGGTTCTACTTTCTGACGTCGCGGCCGTCAGAAGGACCAAGAGCTCGTTATTGAAGGCGTTTTCCTCACACCGGATCGTGTAAAACACGCCTCACCATTCGCCGCAAGAGTACGACCCGCAACATTGGACAAGGAACCCAAGCGATGAAATCGACCGATGGCGTTGTCTCAAGGGTGTGTGTGGCTGCCTGCTTTATCGTGTTGATGTCCGGATGCGGCCATGCTCCAAATGAGACGGATGAGTTCACGGGTCGTTCGTTTGTGCTCCTCAAGAAAGGGGAGACGATGGACGAGATCGTTCGCAAAGCTGCGAACGTCGTTCCCTCCAAACGCCAGTTCCGATGGCAGCAACGCGAACAGATTGCCTTTGTGCATTTCGGGATGAACACCTTCACCGACCGGGAGTGGGGAGAAGGGTCCGAGAGTCCCTCGACATTCAATCCCACGGCACTCGACGCACGACAATGGGCAACAATTGTCAAAGAAGCCGGCATGCGCATGTTGATCCTGACCGCCAAGCATCATGATGGGTTCTGCCTCTGGCCGAGCAAGTATACCGAACACAGCGTCAAGAACAGTCCACGGCGCAACGGCAACGGAGACCTTGTGGCTGAGGTGGCCGCGGCGTGCAAAGAGATCGGCATTGACTTCGGTATCTATCTTTCTCCTTGGGACAGGCATGAACCTACCTACGGCGATTCTCCCCGGTACAATGAGTACTTCCGGAACCAGCTGCGGGAACTGCTCACGAATTACGGGACGGTCTCCGAGGTGTGGTTCGACGGTGCGTGCGGCGAAGGGCCGAATGGCAAGAGGCAGGTGTATGATTGGAGGTCGTACTACGCTATCGTCAGGGAATTGCAGCCGGATGCCGTCATCTTCGGCATGGGACCGGATGTGCGCTGGGTGGGCACGGAGTCCGGGTACGGCCGCGAGACCGAGTGGAGCGTAATTCCGATCGTGGATGAACGCCTCGACAGTCTCATCGCCGGCTACCCCGAGGCCGATGCCGCTGACGGGCTCGTCTACGGCGACCGCATGGGTGAGGATCTCGGGAGCCGGGAGAAAATCCGCTCGGCTCAGGCGCTGATCTGGTACCCCGCAGAGACCGATGTCTCCATCCGCCCCGGCTGGTTCTATCATGCAGATCAGGACCACCAGGTATTGGAACCCGAGAAGCTGGTGGATATCTACTTCAGTTCGGTGGGAAGGAATGGAGTGCTCTTGTTGAACATCCCGCCGGACAAGAGAGGCCGGATCCACGCACAGGATATCAAGCACCTTCTACAGATGCGGGATATTCTCTCGGAGACGTTCAAGACGAATCTCGCTCACGCATCGACCGTCCTGGCATCAAACCAGAAAGCGGGACACTCCGGCGATGCCATCATGGACGGAGACGAGAGGACGTACTGGACCACGGAGAGCGGCGTCGATTCATCCACGGTGGTGTTCATGCTGCGGCATCAGGCGACGTTCGACAGAGTTCTGCTTCAGGAACACATCAGGGTTGGCCAGCGAGTGGAGAGTTTCCACCTTGAGGCATGGGACGGAAGCTCCTGGGTGCGGTTTGCGGGCGGGACGACGATCGGGTACAAGCGGCTCCTTCGATTCTCACCGGTGACCGCGCAGAGGGTGCGCCTGGTCATCGAGCGCTCGCGAACGAGCCCGACGTTGACCGGATTCGGACTGTTCAAATCCCCGTCCTGAGGTCGGACTATAGTTTCAGTTCCCACCCTTTCTCATAGTCCCGCCTGCAGAGCGCGGACGCCTGCGGATCGCCGACCACGTGCCCGTTCGACGTGTCGAGGTGCAACGTCCGGTTCAGTTTCCAGGCGACATTCGAGAGCTGGAGCATGGTCACAGAGACGTTCCCTTCGTGAATGGGGGAGCGCAACGCTTCTCCTGCGCGAATGGCCCCCACAAGGTTCTGGATATGGGCATCGGTCATCGCGTCCACGCTCCGGAGATCCGTCGTCGACGTCTTGGTGTCCGTCGTGAATTCCTCGATCTTCCTGTCGTCCAGGTCAAACACCTGGTAGCCGGCACGATCGATGAGCACAGACCCCTTCGTCCCGTGGATGAGCGCGCCACGTCCCCGCCCCTCGGAGAGTTTGCCCTGGCAGCTTAATCCTTCCCACGTGATCATGGCATGATCGTACTCAAAGCTCGTGGTCAGCGTGTCGTAGAACTCCCAGTCATCTGTGAAGTGATACCGTCCGCCTGAAGCAGTGACGATCTTCGGCCAGCCGAGATCCATCGCCCAGAGGCAGAGATCGACTTCGTGCGTACCGTTGTTCAGGGTTTCGCCCGTTCCCCAATGCCAGAACCAGTGCCAGTTGTACGGATGGATGTTGTCTTTGTAGGGGCGACGCGGTGCAGGTCCCTGCCACAAGTCCCAATCCAGATGGTCCGGTACGGGGATCTGTTTTCCGATTCCGATGGACGCGCGGGTGTTCCGGTACCATGCCTTGCCGAGATACGGCTTCCCGATAATGCCGGCGTGGATCCTCTTGATGATGTCGATCGTATGGGGCGAAGAGCGCTGTTGATTTCCCATCTGCACGTGCCTGCCGTACTTCTTCTGGGCCTCCACCAGCATCTCGCCTTCGAGAGGGTTATGGCTGGACGGTTTCTCCACATAGACGTGCTTCCCGGCCTGCAGTCCCATGATGGCCATATGCGCGTGCCAGTGTTCCGGAGTAGCGATGGTAATGGCGTCCACGTCGGGTGACTCCAGCAGCCGCCGGAAGTCCTTTCCTTTTGCGGGTGCATGGCCGAAGGTCTTTTGGGTTGCCGCCGCGAACTTGTCCAGTTCCAGGCGATCCACATCACAAACGTATGTGACGTCGGCGTTGGAAGCGGACTTCACCGATTCCATGTGCGCATACCCCCGGCCATGCAGGCCGATGACCCCGAATTGGACTCTGTCATTTGCGCCCAGAATGCGTGCATAGCTCCTGGCGTTCCATCCCGCGAGTACAGCGGATGCGCCGATGGCTGCATCTTTCAGGAATTGACGTCGTGACGGTTTACTCATGGGTGTGCCTCCGTGAGGATGCTACTTGTCGAGAGCCCGGATTCTGATATTGCGAAAGAAGACCTGGTTCCCGTGATCCTGAAGCAGGATATGTCCGGTCTCCGATTCGCCGAACCCCGCCAGGTCCTTGAACTTGCTTTCGGCCTTGTGAGCGAGAAACCGCTTTCCGCCCCGTTCGTATTCCAGGACCTTTCTGCCATTCAGCCAGTGTTCAACGTGCTTTCCCACTACCAGAATGCGTGCCTCATTCCATTCACCAACCGGTCTCGCCTCTTTCCGGGATGCGGGGATGAGATCATACAGTGACGCGAGTGTTCGGTTTCCCTTGATGCCCAGCTTGGCGTCCGGATGCCGGGCGTCATCCAGGAGCTGGAACTCCAGGCCCTTGGCGGACCCCGGCGTCCTGGGTTGTCGTTCCGTCACGAAGTACTTGATGCCGCTGTTGGCTCCTTCGGTGAGTTTGAATTCGAGGCGAAGGTCGAAGTTGCCATACTCATCAAGAGTGACGATATCTCCGCCGAACGCGGCCTCGCCGCCTCCTGAGGCCTGTACCATGAGCATTCCTTCCCGCACTGACCAGCCCTTCGCCGGGAGGGAGTCCAGATACGCCCCCCTCCAGCCGGCGAGCGTCTTACCGTCGAACAGGAGTTTCCATCCTTGTGCCTGCTCCGCTGGAGAGAGCGTGTTTGGCGCTGTTCGTCCCTCCTGTCGTGATTGGCCCGAGGATTGCGGCCCTGCCGGGCCGAGGGCGAGGATAACCGCGATTGCGGTGAGGATCACGGACCTGACGTGAAGAGTCATCGGGTCTCCTATCATATGACGGATTCTGCGGCGCGAAGAGCCGGCGGGAGGTTTGAGGCGTATTGCATTCCAAGTATAGGAACCATTTGCCGGCGAAGCAAGCCCGTGCCCGGATTCCCTTCTTGACTATGGCACGGCGCAACTCTATCTTGAGCCGGAGGTTTGAGTCTCGCTGCGCCAAAGGCACACATCTGCCCGCCCATCCACCCGGAGCGCGAACCGCCGCATGGACAAACCGCTCTTGAGCGAATCCGAGAGGCCCACTGCAGTACACTACCGCATCCTCTTTATGAGTTGGGCAGGCTGGGTCTTTGACTTCTACGATCTGATCCTGTACACGTTTCTTCTCATTCCTATCGGCCAGGAATTACAGCTCTCCAAAGTCCAGCTCTCATTCGTTCTGGGCGCATCATTGGCAGCGACGGCCATCGGCGGCGTTATTTTCGGCATCCTCTCCGATAAGTACGGCAGAAAGAGCGTTCTTCAATGGACGATCCTCACGTACAGCATCGGCACGCTGCTCAGTGGTCTGGCTGGCAGCCTCGAGTTGCTTGTCGTCTTTCGCATTGTCACGGGGCTCGGTGTGGGAGGCGAATGGGCCACAGGGCAAACCTATGTCGGCGAGGCATGTCCCCCGCGCATGCGCGGCCGCTACGGGGCATTCATGCAGACAGGCGCGCCCATCGGCGTCGCTCTCGCATCGGTGGTCGGGGGCCTCATTGCTCCGGAGATCGGCTGGAGAGCATCGTTCTTTGTTTCGTTCTTTCCCGCCCTGCTCGTAATCTTCATTCGAAAACATCTGCCTGAATCCGACGTATGGAAAGCGCGCCAGGAACTGAGAGCAAGAGAAGGAGAGGCGCCCTCTTCAGGACTCGCGGATCTTCTGGACAAGGTGAGGTTACTCCTGACATCCTACAGAAAGCTGTTCGTCCTCTCACTGGTCCTTGCTATCTTCGATATGTCCGCCTACTGGTTCACCTACTCATGGCTTCCCGGCTACCTTCATGAAGAGAGGCAGTTTTCGATGGTTAAGTCTGCTGTCTGGGTTCTGGTGACACAGGCCGGAGGGTTTATCGGTTACTTCACGTTTGGGTTTGTTGCGGACAGTCTCGGACGGCGGCCGGCATACTCCCTCTATTCCGTGGTCATGGCTGTCGGACTCGCGATGATCACGCTGTTCTGGGACCGTATCGCGGCGGAACCCGTCGTGATTCTGATTTTCATGTTCCTCGTTGGGTTCGGAACGGGGATGTTCGGAGGGTATGGTCCGCTCTTCGCCGAGCTCTTTCCGACCAGTATCAGGAACACCGCAATGGGCTCGGCGTTCAACCTCGCCCGGGGAGTTCAGTTCTTCACCCCCGTTGCCATCGCCGTGCTTGCCCGATCCTATGGACTCTCCGGTGGCATCTTCCTCGCAGCTCTTTTCGCCCTTCTCACCGGCGCCTGGATCTGGACATTCCCTGAGACAAAGGGCCGGCGACTGGAGGTGTAAGTTCTGCAAGTCGAGCCGACTGCGTGTGCCTCCAGAACACTGACCTCCGTATCACGTTCAGGGCGGGGAGTGCAGATGGAGTGGGCGCATGCTGCCAGGATCCTCTGGAAATCTGAAGGAGCAGCCGTGCTACCACATGGCTGCGCAGAATCTTATACGGCCGAATCAGATCCTGGCGCGGCCGAAGAGGTTGAACAAAAACGAGGGGGCCCGGGCAGCTCGCGCGAATGCGCAACGGAACTGCCAGGGCCCCGGATGTCGCCTGCCCGGGAGGAGGCTAGTTCAACTTCTCTCCCTTCATCGCTGCTTCCTTCAGATCCTCGTTTGCGAAGATCGCAATCTCGACCCTCCGGTTCTGCTGACGGCCGGCGGCGGTGGAGTTTGAAACGAGGGGTTGGGATTCGCCGTAACCAACCGCGTTGAACCTTGAGGCGGTCACGCCCAGCGCCGTGGCATGGCTGGTCACGGAAGCCGCGCGACGTTCAGACAGCTTCTGGTTGTACTCGGCGGTTCCCGTCGAATCGGTGTGGCCTTCCACCAGAATATTCGTGTCCTCGTACTTCTTCAGAATCGTCGAGAGCTTCTCGATGTTGGTCTTGGCCTGAGGGGTTAGATCGGATGAGTTGATGGCGAAGAGGATGCCCGAATCAAAGGTGATCTTGATGCCTTCGCCCACCCGCTCGACTTTCGCACCTTCGATATCCTTCTGGATTTCCTCGGCCTGGTCATCCATGTAGTTTCCGATCAGCGCCCCGGCCGTGCCGCCAATCGCCGCTCCGATGATAGCGCCAACGGCAGTGTTGCCCGCCTGGTTGCCAATGATGCCGCCGATCACGCCGCCCGCTGCAGCGCCGATCGCGCCCCCTTTCACCGTGTTGCTGGCGGAACACCCGGTCATAATGAGCGCCGCCGTTACAAGAACGACAAGCCCCGTCTTCCATACCTGGAGTCGCATACGCTGTTCTCCTTTCCTCGTGATGTGTCTGAACTCGTTGCGCAGCCCCGCGTGGGAGAAGTCGAAGTCGCTCGCCAGCACAGCAACGGAAACCACAGGCCTGGCGAGAACGTATCGAGAGTAACCGCAATACTCTCAGGCACAATGAACCGAAGTTTCCGGAGAGTAGCAAGTCATCTGCCGGCTGAACACCGCCGGTGGAGCATCCCGATGAAAAAGGGGATAGGTCTGACCGCCATGCTGCAAAGCCCCGCCTCCGCTGTCACAGCGCTGAGTCCGGATGCCGATGCCACACGAAGGTCGGTCGTTCGAACCATCCATACAGCGCCGGGAGTACCACAAGCGTGAGCAGCGTCGAGGTAATCAACCCGCCCACCACAACGATGGCAAGCGGGCGTTGGATCTCGGATCCCGGTCCCGAGGCGAACAGCATCGGCACGAGACTGAAGACCGCAATGGAGGCGGTCATCAAGACAGGTCGCACCCTGTCATGACTTCCCCGCATAATTGCGTCCTCCAACGGAACACCCTCGTGACGCAATTGCGAAATGTGTGACACCAGAACGAGGCCGTTCAGCACGGCGACGCCGAAGAGAACGATGAACCCGACGGATGCCGGGACTGAGAGATAGAGCCCCGAGAGCCAGAGGGCAAAGACGCCGCCGATGAGGGCGAACGGAAGGTTTGTGAGGACGAGCAGGGCCAGGCGAATGGACCTGAACGTCACGAACAGGAGGAGAAGGATCAGCCCGATGGCCACGGGTCCGATGATCAGCAACGTGTTCATTGCCCGCTGCTGGTTTTCGAACTGGCCGCCCCATGTCGTGTAGTATCCCGGCGGAAGGGAGACCTCCTTCAGGATCGCCTCTTTCGCCTCCGCAACATAGCTGCCGATGTCCCGGTCCGTGATGTTGATCTCGATCCCGATCCTGCGCAATCCGTCTTCACGACTCACCTGCACAGGCCCCTCAACGAGAGCGATATCCGCGAGTTGCTTCAGGGGAACATTGTCTCCCTGACGGGTAGCAACAAGCGTGTTGCTGATAGTCTCCATGGAGTTGCGATCCTTCTCCGGATAACGCACCGTGACGTCGAACGTCCGGTTTTCCTCGTAAAGCTGTGTAGCCGCTTTGCCGCCAACGGCGATCTCGATCACGTGTTGGACATCGTTCACGTTCAGACCGTGCCGTGCAATCTTCTCCCGGTCAATGGTGATGGCCAGGTACGGCTGTCCGGCCACGCGCTCGACCACGAGATCGGCAGTCCCGCTGATCCTGCCGACGGCGCGGCTGATCTCTTCCGCTTTCGCTCTCAGCAGTTCCATATCCTCACCGAACACCTTAACGATGAGCTGGGTCCGTGTCCCGGCAACGAGCTCGTCGATACGGCATTGGATGGGCTGACTGAAACTGAACGCCATTCCAGGAATGTCCGCTACCGCCTCCCGCATCCTGTCGATCAGCTCCTCGCGGTCGGTGGTGGTGGTCCATGCGGATCGCGGGAGGAGTATGCCCGTGAAGCCGGTCTTGTCGACCCCCCGTGCCTCAAGGGCCACTCCTGTCTGGCCTGTCCGGGAGACGACGGTGGTCAGTTCCGGGAACTGCTTCAGTTTCTGCTGAACCAGATTCGTCATTTCCAGGGATTTCGCAAGGGATATGCCGGGTAGGAGCTGGACATCCATGTCAAAGGCACCCTCGTCCATGATCGGCATGAACTCTGTTCCCAGCGAGGAATACATAGCGAGCGCGCCAAGGAGGAGGACGGTCGCCGATGAGACCACGAAGGCCTTGTTCCTCATTGCCCACGCAAGAAGCGGAACGTACACTTTCCTGGCCCGACGCATGACGATGCTCTCCTTCTCTGCGCCCGGCTTCAGGACCAGGGAGCACAGGACAGGGATGACAAAGATCGAGAGGAGCAGGGAGGACAGCAATGCCGTGGCTACCGTCAGCGCGAGCGGTGCGAACATCTTGCCTTCCAGCCCCTCGAGGGCGAGAATCGGGACGAACGTGGTTGCGATGATGATCTCCCCGAAAATGCTGGGTTTGCGCACCTCCATAACGGCCTTGAGCACAGCCGGAAGCGTCGGTTCGGTACTCCCCAACTGACTCAAATGCCGCTGAACGTTCTCCACCTGGATGATGGTGGCGTCAATGATCATGCCTATGGAGATCGCGAGTCCGCCGAGCGACATGAGGTTGGCATCCAGGCCCGCAAACTTCATCACGATGAAGGTCAGAAGAAGCGACAGGGGCAACGCCAGGATGACGACGAGCGCCCCCCGGTAGCTGCGCAGCATGAGATACAGGACAATGATGACCAGTATCGAGCCTTCAATGAGCGCGGTGGCGACCGTCCAGATGCTGTTGCTGACAATATCGGAGCGATCATAGTACGGAACGATCCTGACGCCCTCCGGAAGAATCCTGCTCGTATTGATCTCTTTGACCTTCTGCTTCACTCTTTCCACCACAGCGCGTCCGTTCTCGCCGCGCAGCATCATCACGATGCCGCCCACGACCTCACGCTCGCCGTCGATCAGAGCGGCGCCCTGCCGGACGGCCTGGCCGATACTCACGTCGGCCACATCGCGCACGCAGACAGGGGTTCCACCTACAGCCCGCAGGACTATCGTGCGGAGGTCTTCCTCGGACCTCAGCAAACCTACACCCCGGACGATATACTGCTCGTCGTAGCGATCCAGGATGCTGCCGCCGACATTCTGGTTGTTCTCCTCGATGGCATGATACACTTCATCCAGGGTGATGTTGTATGCGAGGAGCTTCTCCGGTTTTACCAGGACCTGATATTGCTTGAAATACCCGCCGAACGAGTTGATTTCGTTGACCCCGGGAACGTTCTTTAACAGCGGGGCGATGACCCATTCCTCCAGCGTACGCAGGTCCGCCAGTGCGCGTATGCGCTCCTGCGGGTCGGCAGGCATGGTGCTTTGCAGTGTGTATTGGTAGATTTCGCCCATGGCCGTCGCGATGGGGCCCATCTGCACTTCCACGCCATGGGGCATGTGTCCGCGTGCCTCCTCCAACCTCTCGAACACCAGCTGGCGGGCAAAGTAGATGTCCATGTCGTCTTCAAACACGAGCGTTACGACGGAAAGCCCGAATTTCGTCGTCGAACGCATTTGCACGATGTTCGGAAGCCCACGCATGGACATCTCGATCGGAGAGGTGACGAACCGTTCGATCTCCAGTGCGGAGAGTCCGGGCGCGTCGCTCACAATTTCAACCTGTGTGTTCGAGACGTCGGGGAACGCGTCGATCGGAATGGTCAGGTAGGAATACACCCCAAACACCACGATGGCGGCGACCACATGCAGCACAACGGCTCTGTGTTTGAGGGTGAGCGCGATGATCCGTTCCAGCATAGCTACTCTCCTTCCTCGAGAGTCTCTTTCATGAGCTCGGACTTGAGCTGAAACGATCCGTTGGTGACGATCCGTTCACCAGCGCGGACGCCCTGCCTCACCGAAAGCATGGTTTGCAGGGCGGTGCCGATCTGGATATCCCGCCGTTCGAACGTCGTGTCACTGGTTGCGATGAACACGTAGGAAACCGTGCCGTCCCGCTGGACGGCCTCGGCCGGGACCAGAATCCCGGTCACGTTGCCCTGCGTCGAAATGCGCAACTCGCCGAACATCTGTGGTTTGAGACGCCCGCCCCGGTTGGGGATCGCCGCACGGACGGTGATCGTTCTGCTTTGCGGATCTACGATGGGAGCGATATAGATGACCTTCCCCGTGAACTCCTCGCCCGGAAACGCCGTGACGGTGAGTGTCACGTTCGGACGTTGTGCGAGGGCGGGGAGATCACTCTCATACGCGCGTCCGTCCGCCCAGAGCGTGGAAGTGTTGATGATCCTGAAGGCCGTCGTGGATGCATCCACCAGCTGGCCGATGACGACGTTCCGTTCGACAACGGTTCCCGCTATCGGGGCCTTTATCGGCAGCACGCCTCCGGTGTGGCTTTTCGGTTCTGAAGAGCCGTCCTCCACGAAGGTCAGGACGTCCGCATCGCTCAAGCCGATAGAGTGAATACGTTTGTCTTCGGCATCGAATTCGGCCAACGCCTTGTTATATTCTGCCTGGGCCTCGAGGTACGTTTTCTGTGATCCGACCTTTTCTGCCAACAAGGTCTTCTGGCGCTCGTAGGCGGCCTCGGCGTACGAGAGCTGCGCCTTCGCCTTGATGAAATTGGATTTGATCTGGCCGACTTCAAGTCCTTCTATCCGCATGAGCTCCTGGTGTTCTTTCACCATGGCTCCGACCGTTACGAATACTTCCCGGACTCTTCCCTGGACGAGCGAGCCCACCTGCGCTTCGAGGTCCTGGTTGGGAACCAGAGTCGCCGGGAGGGTCATGTGCCCGATAAGTGGTTTCTCTTCCACCACCATCGAGCGCAGCCCCATGGCGTTCGTGGCTTCCCTTGTCAGCGTGATCACGTGTTCATGGTGTTCGGGAGCATCGGCCTCTCCCGATCCCGGTTCCTTCTGTCCGTCGTTGCAGCCTGTCAGAACAAGAGACGTCAGTGTCAGGAGCGCGGGGAGGTAACGCAAGTGATGTCGCATCGCTGTGCACCTTATGCTGTGGTGTTGGTCCTATTCGCCAAGCGGGCTGCCGACCGTGTATTCCAGTCGGGCAAGAGAGGCGTTGTAGCGAAACAGTGCGTCAATATACGCGCCGCGCACGGAGATCAACGTCTGGCGCGCCTGGAGAAACTCGAGGTAGCTGATCTCCCCGGCTTGAAAACTCGCCGCTGCCGCCCGGTACACCTCTCTGGCCTGGGGAAGCAGAGCTGTGTCGTAGAGCCGGACCTGCCGCTCGCCATCGGTGAACTCAAGGTACGCGTTCTTGACGGCGAGGCTCACGCTCCGTTGTTGTGACGTGAGCGCGGCATCCAGGCCTGCATACTCCGCGGACGCCTCCTGAATCCGGCCGCGTTGATCGAACAGGAACCAGATCGGCACCGAGACCTCAAGTGCGACCCCGTACAGGTCAGCGTTAGCCCCCTGCTTCTGGCGGGCATACGAGAGCGTAAAACTCGGCAGGAGGCCTGACCAGGCAATCGTGCGTCTTGTGGAGGCCGCCTCGAGCTTGAACCGCGAAGACCTCAGCACGGGATTGGCGTCGCGAGCGTGCTCTGAAAGCGACTCGAGGGAGAGCACTATTGGCATGTGCGACAACGTGTCGGTCAGGATGTATTCCTGATCCAGGCGGGCTTTCGCTCCGCCCAGGACCAGAGTGAGTTCGCTCATGGCGATCCGGAGCTGGTTCTTCGCCGACTCCACGTCATTCCGGGATTGAGTCAGTTGCACCGTTGCGGTGAGTTGTTCCAGATTGGTCCCTTCTCCGACATGCAGACGGATGCCGGCTTTACGGGCGAAGTCCTCTGCCACCTGAACGTTTTCTTCTGCCAGCCTGAGCTTTTCCTGTCTGGCCAGCACCGAGAAGTATGCGTGTTTTGTCTGCATGACGATGAGATGCGAGGTCGATCGCGCATCTTCCGTGGCTGCATCGATGTCACTGGACAACGACGAGCCGCGGAGCGCAATTGTCGTGGGGAAGTCGAAAGATTGACTGATCCCGACGAATCGTTCGCCGTAGGCCGCAATGCCGCTTCCCGTGGGGATATAGTCGTACCCGAGTGCGAGGGACGGTGGTGGGAGTGAGACTCCCTGCCAGAACCGTCCGCGCGCCGCATCCACGGCCTGTTGCGCGCTCGTGATCTCCGGATTCTGCTGAAGGGCGATCGTGATCGCCTGCTGGAGGGAGAGCCGTTCGACGGATTGCGCTACCACAAGGCCATGGCAGAACAGGAAGAGCGCTCCCATGAGTGACATGCATCTGTCCACAATGAACCTCTCTGAACTTGAGTGGATAACCCGGCTGAGATCCAGGTGAGAGCAGGATCTGCGTCAGCCGGCAATGCAACACTATTTCAGGTTCGCCGACGTGCCGCAAAAACACCATGGTGTATGCAGGCAGAGGTACGTCGAGCTAGAGGAGTAACGCTATCCTTTGGGGGGATGGTAGATCGAACGGCAGGGGGAGTGTGGCGAGAAAGAATTGAAGACAAAGCCGGTCACCTGCGCCCTCATGTCGTTCCCGGCGTGATACCAATCTCCGGGAACAGTGGGGATGTGGCAGACGCAGTGACACTCTGAGGAGGCGGCGCCAGCGCGATCCGTGTCCTGATGGTCATGGCCGACGAGAAGCGCGCAGACAAGTGATGCACAGCCATCGTCGCCTCTGCCCGACCAGCATCCTGCATCTCCGCACCACACCAGGGAGGTGAGAAAGACCATGGCAAGGAGAAATCCCGCAGGGCGGATTCCATATTGAGCGAACAAAGTAAGCATCTCCAGGACATCATACGAATTGCAGGATTCACAATCAACCGCCGGAGCGTCTGCTGCGCCGTACGTGGTGCGCCGAATGCGCCGCGTCGGCACATTTTCCCAGGGTGGCGAGCCGCTGCCGGGCTTTCCCCTTCGTCCGAGAACTTGTCTGCCTGGGAATTCGTTCTAAAAGATGAGACCTCGTCCCGGTCTCATCATGATATGTCCATGCGAATGAATCGCTGCGGAATCCGGAACGAGACGGCTGGAAGACCATGAGCAATAGAAGCAACGGGGGACAAACCTTTGGAGACTCTTCTCATCGACCCCGCGTCGTCATTGTGGGCGCGGGATTCGGCGGACTCTGGGCAATGCGCGCACTTGGTCGTTCGCCGGTTCGGTCGATCCTGCTGGACCGCAACAACTACCACATGTTCTCCCCGCTCCTCTACCAGGTAGCGGCGGCGGAGGTGAGTGCGGGAGATATCGTCTACCCCGTGCGCAGCATCGTCCGACGCATCCGAAACGCGGAGTTCTGCCTGGCCACCGTGCAGAGGGTGGACTTTGACCGGAGGGCGGTGGTGACCGATCACGCTACCATACCTTTCGACTACCTGATTCTGGCCACGGGGAGCGTGACGAATTTCTACGGCGTGGCCGGGGCGTCACAGCATGCATTCCTCCTCAAAGATGTGGATCAGGGGCTGGCACTGCGCAACCACATCCTGCGCCGGTTCGAACACGCGATGCATACGAAGGACCCGGAGGCGAGGAGACGGATGCTGACATTTGTGATCGTGGGAGGCGGGCCCACAGGTGTTGAATTTGCAGGCGCACTTGCCGAACTTGTCCGGGGGCCGCTCGCAAAGGACTACCGGCATATGGATCTCGCGTCGGTGAGGGTCGTGCTCCTTGAAGCGACCAACACCCTTCTCGCCGATTTCCCGGAGCGTCTCAGAACGTACGCACGGACGCGGCTCCAGCAAATGGGCGTTGATGTGCGCCTGCGGGCGAATGTGCAACGGATCACGAACACGGATGTGCTTCTGAGCGATGGCACGGTGCTGCCAACCGAAACGGCCGTGTGGACGGCTGGTGTGCGCGGAGACCCCCTCGCGAGAGATTGGGGAATGACCACTGCCCGCAATGGACGCGTTGAGGTCCTTCCCACACTTCAACTTGCTCAACACCCAAACATCTATGTTGTCGGCGATCTCGCCCTGGGGATGAAGGACGGTCAACCTCTTCCGATGATTGCGCCGGTTGCGATTCAACAGGGAGTGCATGCTGCACGCAACATCGCACGGCAAATCAGCGGACGGGAACCGATCCCGTTCCGCTACCGGGATCCGGGCGCCATGGTCACGATCGGAAGGAATGCGGCCGTGGCCCGCGTCGGAAAGCTCTCGCTCACGGGATTTCCCGCGTGGCTGACGTGGCTGAGCGTGCACCTGGCAAAGCTGATTGGATTTCGGAATAGGATTCTGGTTCTCATCAACTGGGCGTGGGACTACTTCCTTTACGAACGAGCGGTGCGGCTCATCATGCCGAATCTCGACGCACGGGACATGCGTGGTCCTGAGAGCTCAACGGGGACGAGCGCCGGGGTTGAGCGCGAACCAACAACGTCGCGTGCCGCTGCAATCGCGCAACCGGAATAGTGCACACGGAGTCGCTACCGCGCGCCGCGAGGCCGGAATCAGGCAGGGAGCGGTATGAGCACCATGCCATCTTCATCAGGTGACGTATGCCACGAACACCTCCATCGAACAAAGACATTGCTGCCCTTCTGGAGCGCATAGCTGACCTCCTCGATGCCGGGGGAGAAAACCCGTTCAGAATCCGCAGCTATCGCACCGCCGCTAGCTCAGTGAAATCTGCGCGGAGCCCCCTCGCGAAGTTGGTGGAATCGAAAGGGGTGGAGGGCTTGTCGGGCGTGAAAGGAGTGGGAGAGAAACTTGCCGGCTTAATCCGCGAGTATGTCGAGACGGGCGAAGTGGAATTGCTGCGGACGCTGGAGAAAGAAACGCCTGCGGAGAAGCTGAAGGAAGCGAAAGACCGGAAGGCGGACCATACGTTTGCCAAACCGGTGCTCTTGCCGGTGGGCACGATTCTGGAGATTGACGAGGAATACCGGAAGTCGGCATCCGCAGGAAGACTCAAGAAGATTGCGCCCCGGCAGTTGAATCCTGAGAAGAAAGCGTGGCTTCCGATTCTGGTCAGGGAACAGAAGGGATTCAAGTTCACCGTGATGTTTTCCAATACGGCCACGGCGCACAAACTCGACAAGACCGGTGATTGGGTGGTGGTGTACTATGCAAAGGGAGAGCGGGAGAATCAGTGCACCGTTGTGACGGAATCCCGGGGGACGCTGAAAGGACGGCGGGTGATACGGGGGAGGGAAAAGGAGTGCGAGCGGTACTACTCCTGAAGCGTACTGCTGTACGCCAATCCTCGTTTCCCCCCCCCGGAAGCGCCACCCTGCGCAGAACCCCACGCTCCACACTCTGTGCGTCATGGAGGTACAGTACGCTGGAAGCGCCACCTTGCGTTTGGATCCCGGACTGCGTAGATTCGCACATACTCTGCTCCCCTCTAGCACCGCACTCACATCGAAAGGACCGCCACCATGTCCGTCGCCCGCGTAACAGAGATCACCTCCTCATCGACCAAGAGCTTTGAAGACGCTATCGAGGTCGGTATCATCAGGGCCAACAAGACGCTGGAGAATGTCAAAGGCGCCTGGATACAGGATCAGAAAGTTGTCGTGGAGAACGGCAGGATCACAGAGTATCGCGTGAACATGAAGGTGACCTTCGTCCTCAAGGCGTAAGCCATGGGGTGACCGTCGATGTGCTACGCGGGAGGGACCACGTATGAGACGTCGCAGGTTTCTTGCAGCGGCCGTGCTTGCGGGCATCGTCGGAAAATCCCGGGAGGTGAAACTGATGGGTGCGATGCTTCCCGTTTCCCCCGCAAAACCGCTCCCGCGTCGCCGCTACAATGACGACGTGGAGCTGTCCATCATCGGCTTCGGCGGGATCGTCCTCATGGGAGAGTCCCCTCGCTCGTCCGGGCGGATCGTGGCCGAGGCGATCGACCGGGGGGTGAACTACTTTGACGTTGCTCCGTCGTACGGGAACGGCGAGGCGGAAGAGAAGCTCGGGCCCGCCCTCGCGCCGTTCCGGAAGGGAGTGTTTCTCGCCTGCAAAACCATGGAACGGGATGCTCAAGGGGCGGAGAGGGAGCTTGTCCGCTCCCTGAAAAGACTGAAGACCGATCACGTGGATCTCTATCAATTCCACGCCGTTACGCAGCTCGACGATGTGGATCGGATCTTTGCCGCAGGTGGCGCAATGGAGACGTTTGTGAAAGCGCGCGCTGACGGAAGAATCAAATGCATCGGGTTCTCAGCTCACTCGGAAGAGGCGGCGATTGCGATGATGGACCGGTTTCCATTTGACTCTGTGCTGTTTCCCTTCAACATGGTGTGCACAGCCCAGGGACACTTCGGGCCGGCAGTGATGGCGAGCGCCAAAAAGAAGGGTGTCGCCCGGCTCGCCCTGAAGATGCTTGCCCGGGGGCCCTGGCCGGAGGGGAGCAAGCGGACCCATCCCAAGGCCTGGTACCAACCCATTGAGAGCCTCCAGGAGGCGAAGAATGCGGTGCGCTTCACGCTGAGTGAAGATGTTACTTCGGCGATCCCTCCCGGAGATCTGCAGCATTTCCGCCTTGCCATGGACCTGGCCGGGGATCTCCAGCCGTTGACCTCATCGGAACGAACGGGAATTCTGGAGGAGACCAGGGGTATCCAGCCGCTTTTCCGATCCTTCTAAAAAACGCCTGCGCTTGAGAATGATGCAATCTTTGCCGAACATTGTTAGGCATAGGGCCCCAACGTGCCCGCCGTAACGGCGGGATTCTCATTTCACCAAGGATTCTCCCGGTCATTTCATGAGACGATACTCTCTGCGAAGTTCAACCGCACTCATCGGCGCGCTGATCATTGCCGGCTGTGCGCCCACCATCAATCAGGATAACCTGATTCGTAACCGCTTCGAGCTCAATGGAACAGCAATGCGTTCCTGGGATGAGCAGATGCTCCTGAACCTGGTGCGCATGCGCTACAGGGACAACCCGATGTTCCTGGAGCTGGGAAACGTCGTGGCGTATCAAAGCATGAGATTCGTTGGATCCGTCGGGGGTGGGATTACCCTCGCGCCTCAGTACGTCGGCGATGCTTCAATCGGGGCTTCCGGCGAGGTGGTCCTTGCCCCCACTCTTACCTATAGCCCCTTGCAGGGAGAGGAGTTTGCGAAGCGTCTGTTGACCCCTATTCCTCCCGCGACGATCTTTCTGCTTTCGCAGTCGGGCTGGAGTTTCGAACGCCTGATGCTTTGCTGCGTCCAGAGGATCAATAATGTGGAGAATGCGGTTGCCGCCTCAGGCCCCACGCCGGAATATGTCCCCGAATACGAACCCTTCCAGCGCTTGAGCAGGGCACTTCGTGCATTGCAGCTCGAACGGCACCTGGAAATCGACATGGGTCCGGACGGGCGGTCTCTGGTGTTCTCGCTGCCCGGAACCGGCGGCCCTCATGCTGATTCCATTGCAGGTGCGTTCAAGGAGCTCCTCGGGCTGGATCCGGCCAGAGACCGGTTTCTCGTCACGGAAGGGGGCTCCGCCACGTCGGGTGACGAGATAGCCCTTACCGGAAGATCGTTGCTCTCGACGATGTTCTTTCTTTCCCAATCCGTCGAGGTCCCGGAGCGCCACGAACAACAGGGAAAAGTCACGGTAACGAGGCAGGCGGACGGAAAGCGATTCGACTGGGGTGCGGTGACCGGCAAGGTCATGCGCATTCAAACCAGCAACACGGAGCCCCGGGACGCAGCGGTGAAAGTGGAATACCGCGACGCCTGGTTTTACATTGCAGATAACGATCTCAATTCAAAGACCACGTTCACATTGCTTTCGTTTTTGTTCAACCT